>CAYGZI010000035.1:0-18352 GCA_964354245.1 uncultured Planctomycetaceae bacterium | reverse complement strand
CTACTGCAGGTCCAGTCCCATCAGGTAGTCGTCCAGGGTCTTGCGGAGGTTGGTCTCCTGGTCGGTCAGCTCCTTGATCTGGCCGCGGAGCGATTCCAGCTTGTCTTCCTGGTCGGTCAGGGTCTTGACGTAGCGCTTGTAGAGGTCGCTTGCCCGGTCCAGCTTGTCCATGTTCTGGCGGATCCGGGACTGGTCCTGGCCGATCGTGTTGACCTGCTGCTCCAGCAAGGTCCGGTCGCGGACGACCTTCTGGAGGGCGGCCTTCTGCTTGATGACCTCGGCCAGGGCGGTCTTGACCTTCTCGCTGACGACCTTGGCGCTGAGGAACACCTGGATCGCGCTGTCGTCCATGTTGGTGATGGCCACTTGCTGCCGGTCGATCCGCTCCTCCTCGACCAGGAGCTTGGCCGGCTCGCCCGGCTTGGCGTCGACGGCGAAGCGGTACAGGTCGCGGGTCTTCTCCGACGGCTCCTTGGGAGCGACCAGCTTCCAGGTAGGGTCGAGCGGGTACTCGATGAGGACCTTCTTGACCCTGCGCCCGGAGTTCTTCACCGTGTAGTCCTGCGAGCGGGCATGCTTCATCTCGATGAACATTGTCCCTTTGACCAGCCGGACGCTGGTGAGTTGCTCGGGGCGGCCCTTGCTTTCCGGGGCGACCTCGGTTTCCAGGTCCATGGCGTAGCTCACCAGGCGCTGGCTGCCGGGTGCGAGGTCCTCGATCTTGGCGTCGCCGGCGTAGCTGCCGCCGTCGAAGACCGTGATCGGACCCTGCATCAGGTGCAGCTCCGTCGAATTGGTGAGCTTCAACCCGTTGAGCGGATACTTGGCATGGACCCCGGGATTGTAGATCGAGACCTTCTCGCCTTTGACTTCGCCGCTGACGATCGGCAGCATGGCCGACTGGCGCCGCGGGAGCGAGACCGGCATGGCGATGGAATACTGGAACAGCTCGCCCACCTTGCCGGCGGCGGCCACGGATTGGACCCCTTGGCGGATGTCCATGCCTTCTTCGCCGAGTGCCTCGGCTTCGGGTTGGCCGGGAGCGGACGGTCGGGCGACGCCGCGACGGGCGGCCTTGGCTTTGGCCAGCCCGGCCATCCCGCCCATGCCGCCCATGCCGCCTCCGTAACCCGCCGCCAGGCTCGCGGGCGCCGGCGCCGCCGGACGCGCCGCCTCAGCCAGCTTTTGGAACTCCTGATCTCCCGCCGCCAAGTCCTGACCGTAGGTCTGCGGCTGAAGCGAGGCGAAGAGTTCCAGCCGGACCACCGGCCGCGGGATGTAAAGCGGCTGATAGAGGTCCATCACGAACGAGATCGGCCGGCCGCTCACCAACGTCATGCCGACGTCCTTCCAGTCCTCCTCCGTGGTGTTCTCCACGATCGCCCAGCCTTGGAGGAAAGGCGCCTTCTCGTCCTCCAGCACCAGCCGGTAGCTGGTCTTCCAGATGGGCGTTTCCTGGATGTAACCGACGCGGGCCTTGCGGGCCCCTTGACCGAGGAAGTTCAAGGTGACGGTCTTCTTGTCCGTCGCGTGGGAAGTGGCCAGCACGGCGAGGGCCTTCTGCAGCTCGCCGTTGAGCTTCTCGTCCACCAGTTTGATGCGGCTGACGGACTCCAGGACCACGGCGCGGAGGCCGTCGTCGGTCAGCAGGTTGAGGACCTCGGCCTCGAGGATCCGGCCCTTCTCGATTTCCTGTCGCCGGGTCTCAACGCCGACGATGATGCCGGTGATCTTGTTGGGGGCGTCGATCTCCACTCTCTCGCCGCGGACCTGCGTGAGCAGCTTGCCGAGGGTGGGATTGGCGGTCAGATCGATGGCGAAGCTCTTGAGGGTCTTCTCGATCGGGTCCTTGGAACCGTAGCCGACGGTCGAGACCTGCCCGCCGCCGAGGTCCTGAACCACCATGCTCTTGAGCAGGTCGTTGATGCCCTCGACCTTGAACTGCATCTCCACCTTGGCATTGCCCTGGACTTGGCCGGCGTGCTCGAAGTAGCCGACCCCGGAGCTGAAGAGCACCACCCGCTTGAGCGTCAGGCTGGCGGCGCCTTCCTTCTGGGCGGGCGCCGCGAGCCCAGGCTTGGCTGGCGGAATGGGCGCCGGCTGTGCCAGCGCGGTGGCGGCAACGGCCGCGACCAGCAAGACAGTGACGACGAGGCCCAACCCCCGGGCCCCAAAGCGGGCAAGCGTCGATGTGGCGAAATGACTCGACATGGGCGGAAAACTCCTTTCAGAAGGTGCGATCGACCGTTGAAACGCAAGCGGCACCGGACCGCTTGACAATTCTAGCCTTTAGGACGCATCGGGAAACCAAGAAGTTCCACCTGTCTGGGGGGCAGCAATAGGAGAGGACGGGCCCCCTTCTTTCTCCACCGCGGTCGAGTCGCGGTCCCATCCGGCCGGGTCACTGCCGGGATCGGCTCCTAGACGGAGAACCGGAATCGCCAGTACCCCGGCTTGCGCCGCCCGTGCGCCACGGCTATTACTTGCACGGTAGTCTCTGTCGTGCGATAGACCACGAGATAAGGGAAACGCCGAAGAAGGCAGCGACGCGTTCCGTGCAAGTAGGTGGCGTACATCTCCGGCGCGTCAAGAATCCGCTCCAAAGCGGCCTCCAATTCCTCCACGAAGGCCTTCGCTGCCGCGGGGCTGCGCCGCTCGTACCAGGCCCTGGCGGCCCGGGCTTCCCAGACGGCTTCCGGATGTAGGTCAAGAAGCGGGCGCTTCATCGCTGTCGCCTGCGATGATCCGACGAGCTTCGGCCCACGGAACCGGGCGCACCGATCCCTCGTCCAGCTCGGAGACTCGCCGCGCGATTTCCGTATCCCAGGCGGCCTGTGCGTCTTCGTCCGCCCCTTGATCGAGGCTCGCAATCAGTGACGCAGCAAGCTCGGCGCGCTCGCCGTCCGGCAAGGTGAGGGCATCTTCAAAGAGTCTCTTGGCCGTGGCGTCCATACGCACATTATAGCCGATCCTTGCAGGAAGCCAATCCCCCTGCTGCACGGGCCGGAACGACGCGGTACAATGCCGCGGGGCAAGCCTGCCGCCGCGTCCTTCCTCCAGGAGAGCCAGCCGTGAATGCCTACCCGCTGATCCTGCTATTGAGTCTTGCACCCGGCAGAAACCAACAGGTGCTCGATGCCTTTCAGTACGCCGATTCGACCGCGGCGGCCCGCGCGTGGGTGGCGGCCGATAAGACGCCGCCGGTGACCGTGGTCAAAGACGAGGACCGCACGGTCGTGGAGTTGAAGACCCCCTTCGCATCCCAGCCGGCGCTGCCCCGATCCGTGATCGACCGCAACGTGAAGCTCAACCTGGCGGTCCCGGGCGAGTTCGCCCTGGAGGTCTACGTGCCGCAAGCGGCCGGGCAATTGAGCCTGTATTTCCGCAGCGGCGCGGGCTGGTATGCCGGCAGCGCCGACCCGTGGAAAAAGGGCTGGCAAACGCTGGCCTTCTCCAAAGCCGGCTTCCGCACCGAAGGCAAGCCCGCCGGCTGGCACCAGATCGACGGCATCCGCATCGCCTTGTGGCGCGGGGCCCCCAAGGATTCCTTCCTGCGCCTGCGGAGACTGGCCGCCCTGGCCCACGACGTGGCCCTGGTCATCCCGGCCCCGGGCCGCGGCACCAGTGACCGCGAGGTGAGGACGGCACGGATAACTGCCGACAGCGTCGGCGACCTGCTCGGCGAGATCGGCCTCGGGGCCGACGCCGTGGAAGACGTTGCCCTGGCACACGGCGCCCTGGAAAAGCGCCGCGTGGCGATCCTCGCCTACAACCCGGGCTTGGACGACCGGGCCGCCGCGGCGCTTGAGGATTTCGTCAAGACGGGCGGGAAGCTCCTGGTCTGTTTCCAGTTGCCGCCGCGCCTGGAGAAGGTCCTCGGATTGGGCAAGCCGAAATACGTGGCGCCCAAGCGACCGGACGAGTTTGCCGAAATCCGCTTCGATGCCACCGACATCCCCGGCCTGCCCACCTCGGTCCGCCAGGCATCATGGAACATCACGGCCGCGGAGCCGATCGGCCAAGAGGCCCGCGCGATCGGCCGCTGGTACGATTCGCAAGGCAAACCCACCGGGCAGCCTGCCATGCTGGTCAGCCGCAACGGGGCCTTCTTCTCGCACATCGTCGTCATGGACGACCGCGAGGGCAAGAAGCAGATGCTTGCCGCCGTGTTGGGCTATCTCGACCCGACGCTGTGGCCGCCGATGGTCCAGAGCGAGTTGGCCCGGGTTGCCCGAATCGGCCACCTCGAAAACCTCGAAGACCTGACGCGCTATGTGGCCCGCAGCCAGCAGTCCGCCGCAAAGGAGCCTCTCGAGACGGGGATGGCCATGCTCCGCGCCGCCCAGCAGCGCGTGGCGACCGAGGACCACGCGGGCGCGGTCCAACGGGCACGCGAGGCCCGCCGGCTCTTGGTGGAGGCGTATCTGCGGGCCACGCCCAGCCGGACGCCCGAGGGCCGCGCATTCTGGAACCACTCCGGCACCGGGGCCTATCCCGGCGATTGGGAGCGCACGGCCAAGGAGTTGGCGGCCGGCGGGTTCAACATGGTCCTGCCCAACATGCTCTGGGGCGGCGTGGCCCACTACCAGAGCGACGTCCTGCCGCGGAGCGCCACGTTCGCGAAGCACGGCGACCAGATCGCGCAGTGCGTGGCCGCGGCCCACAAGCACGGCATCGAAGTCCACGTGTGGAAGGTCAACTACAATCTGTCCACGGCGCCGCGGGATTTCGTCGAGAAGATGCGCAAGGCTGGCCGCACCCAGGTCTCGGCCCGCGGCGAGCCCGTCGATTGGCTCTGCCCGTCGCACCCCGAGAACCTCAAGCTGGAGCTGGAGAGCATGTTGGAGGTCGCGCGCAAGTACGACGTGGACGGGCTGCACTTCGACTACATCCGCTATCCCGACGGCGATTCCTGCTACTGCGACGGCTGCCGCAAGCGGTTTGAGGAGCAGATCGGGTGGAAAGTGACCGACTGGCCCGCGGAATGCTACCGGGGCGCCCGGCGCGAGGAGTACCGCACGTGGCGCTGCCAACAGATCACGCACCTGGTCGAGGCGGTCCGCCGCGAGGGCAAGAAGCTCAAGCCGCAACTCAGGATATCGGCCGCGGTCTTCGGGGCGTATCCGGCGTGCCGTGAGTCGGTGGGCCAGGACTGGGTGGAATGGGTCAAGGCCGGCTACCTCGACTTCATCTGCCCGATGGACTACACCGAGAGCGACCTGGCGTTTTCCGCCCTGGTGTCCAATCAACTCAAACAGACCAGTGGCCGCATCCCCATGTACCCGGGCATTGGGGCCACGGCCTCGCGCTCGGCCCTTTCGCCCGACCGGGTCGTGGGCCAGATCCACGAGGCCCGATCCGCGGGCGCAGCAGGATTCACGGTCTTCAATCTCGACCGCGGCACGGTCGGCGAGATTGTTCCGGCGGTGGGACTGGGCGCGGGGTCAAAACGTGCGGTGCCGCCGCACAGGGGAGATTAGGGACTAGGGATTGGGCGTCGCGGCCGCTTGCGGCTTAGCCGACCGGCACGAAGTACGCCGCAGCGTGCCGCCCTTTAGGGCTTGAAGAGGCCCGCGGAGTTGGCAAGCTCCTCGGTGAGGTCGTGGACCAGGAGCGCCAGGTCCTCCTTGCCCAGAGGGATTTCCAGGTCCTCAGGGGTCACGGGCTTGACCAGATTGATCCCGACCGAGGTGATTCCCTGGGCGGAGCAGATGGCGTTGGCGAGATCGACGCACCGGACGAGTGTCTTGTTCTCCCCATCGTAGCCGGCGGAGCGGTGGTGGTGCCGGATCGCCGCTCTCGCACTGTCGGGGAAGGCCCATCGCTGGGCCATGCTCTCTCCCAGCACAGTGTGATCGAAGCCGACGTACTCGTGCTCGCACTCGGTCAGGGTCTTGTCGGGGTTCAAAGACCGGATGATCTGGCAGAACTGTTGGTGGACGTATTGGTCCTCGAGCACAATTCCGATGTCGTGCAGCAGGCCGGCCAGGAAGAAATCCTCGCCGTCGGGCAAGCCGAGGCGCGCCGCCAACAGCCGCGACGCGATGCCGACCGCGACCATGTGCTGCCAAAGACCCGCGCGGTTGTAACTCCCGAAGCCCCCGCGCACACGGAAAAGCTCGCTGACGCTGACCGCCACGGCCAGGCTGCGTATGTGCTTGATGCCGAGGTAAGCGATGGCTTGTTCCAGATTCGTGATCTTTTGCTGGACCGAAAACGCAGAGGAATTGACCAGCCGGAGGATGCGCGTGGTGATTGCCGGGTCGGTGGAGAGTATCTCCCGGAGATCCTCGATCGTGACGTCGGGGTTGTTGGCCACTTGCAGGAACCGGGCGGCCATCTGGGGAATGGTCGAGACGTCGTCGATCTGGCCCACCACGGCGGTCAGAAGCGGCTTTCCGCCGTCCCGCTCCGTTGTCTCGTCCCCCCGGGGGCCCGCCGTCCTCGAACGGCGAGTCTGGCTAGCGGGCTCCCCGGCCGGAACGGACGCCGGGGAGGGTTGTCCTGGTCGCTGACTCGGCTCTCCCGGCGGTCGCCACCCCCGGCGGAACCGCTCCACCTTGCCGAGAAGATAGCTCGGCTCAAATGGCTTGATCACGTAGTCGGACACGCCGGCGTCTAAGGCTTCCAGGACTTTCTCGCGCTGGGACGCGGCCGTGACCATGACGATCGGAATCCGCGATCCCGAGCCGCGAAGCTGCTTGACGATCTCAATCCCCGGCTTGCCGGGCATGTCCCAATCCAGCAAGAGCAGGTCGAACGCGGTCTGCCCGAGCAGCGTCAAGGCTTCGTCGCCGTCTTGCGCCTCGGCAAGATCGAGTCCGCCGGCCCTTTTTAGCAGGGCGGCGATGAGCCGGCGGGTCAGCGGATCGTCTTCGGCAATCAGGACCTGCACGAAAAGTCACCCCGGAGGGTCTCCCGCGGAGAATCCCCCAATCGCGGTTTCTGGTGGAATCACCAATAGTCTAGGTCAGACAAACCCACCGGTAGGCCCGACAGACGCCGGCACACGCCACTAGCCTCGGCCGGGAGGCCGGCGTCGGACCACGATGCCGGTCGGGGCCGGTTTTTCTCGGTATCGCGCGTATACCGGGCGGGCCGCATTTGCCGGATCTGCCGGGCTTCCTCCCATGCTAGACTTGGCAGAGGAGACCCGGAAAACCGGGCAGGGAGACCGCGTCCGTGTCGCAGAGTCGCGTCAACCGGCGGGAGTCGTTTCGCTGTCCGGTCGCCGGACGCCGGATGGCCGTGCTCGTGGCGCGCGACTCGCAGGTCCCCGTTGTGGTGGAGGACGAGTCGGCCACCGGCTTCGGCGTGACGACCGATCGGCCCCTGCAAGTCCAGCAGGGCGACGTGGTCCAACTGCAAATCGCCGACGGCTCCTATGAGGTCCGCATCGCGCGGATTGCCGCGGAACAGCACATCGCAACCGAGACCGGCCCGGAAAGCCTCGGAGGCGAAACCCTGCGCCTGGGACTCGAGCGAATCCGCGACCTCACGGAAACCACGTGCCAAGCCGGGCGGTCCATCCGCTGGCGCGACATTCTCTTCCCCCCGTGGATAGCCTCTCCGCGCGCTCCAACGCTCATCGTAGGCGTCTTCCTGTTACTCCTGGTTGGAATCGTGCCCGTGGCTGTGGTCCTTTACCTGAGAGCACCGGACGGGTCCATTTTTCGGCCGGCGACCTTCCGGGAGGCGGCCGTCTGGCTCGGACTGGCCGATGCGGGCCGCTCAAGCCAGTCATCGGACTCGACCGGCCCGGATCGCCCGTCGCGAACGGCGTCGGCCAGGCCGCAAAACGGCGGAGCAGGTCCCCTTCCGCTTCTCATCCCCGAAACCCTTTACCCCACTGTGGACCGTCTCTTGGGCAGTGCCGCCCAGACCGCCCCGCAGGCGCTCCGAAAACTGGACCTGACGGCCGGCCAACAAAGACGGTTCCAGCAACTGCTAGAACAAATCGCCGAAGCGTTCGGGCTGCTCGACTCGCAGCGCGCCAAGCTGAGCAAAGACGATCGAGCGCGGCTTGAGCGGAAAATCGTGGAAGCGGCCCGACGGCAGGCCTTCGACCTCTTGACCGCCGAACAGCAGAAGGCTTGGCAAGCCCTCCTCCCCGATCCCCCGCCGGCAGAAAAGCAGGTCCCGCCCGCACCCCCAGGTGGCAAACCCGACGGCAGCACGCTATAACTTCCCAATGCCCCCGGTCTGCACGGGGAATCCGCGTTGCCGTCTGGAGATGCCGTCTCATGTCCTGTCCGACCCAAGAGCCGCGTTCGAGCCCGGCATACCCCGAGTACCGCCGTGGGGAGCCGGTGGCCCTGTTTATCCCCTGTTACGTGGACCTCTTCTATCCCCACATTGGCGAGGCTACCGTCCGGCTGCTCTCGCGTCTGGGCGTCCCCCTGGTCTTCACGGACAAGCAAACCTGCTGCGGCCAGCCCGCGTTCAACTCCGGCTACTGGGAGGAAGCCCGCAAGGTGATCCACCATTTCTGCCGGGCATTTGAAGGCCAACAGTGGATCGTCTCTCCGTCGGGCTCTTGCTCGGCGATGTGCCGCGTGTTTTTCGGGCATGTGGACCCGGACCCCAAGGTGGCGGAAGTCGGCGGGCGGGTCTTTGAGCTCACGGAGTTCCTGGTCAACGTGCTCGGGGTGACCGACACGGGGGCGAGCTTTCCTCACCGGGTCACGCTGCACAACGGCTGCCACACGCGGCGGGAATTGGGCGTGGTCGAGCCGCCGCTTGCCCTGCTGCAAAACGTCCGCGGCTTGCAGTACGTCGAGCTGCCCGACGTGGAGGAATGCTGCGGCTTCGGGGGCACCTTTAGCGTGAAGATGCCGGGCACGTCGCTGGCCATGGGACGCAGCAAGGCCGACAACGTGCTCAAGACGGGCGCGGAGGTCGTCGTCACGCCGGACATCAGTTGCCTTATGCACCTGGGCGGCATCTTGCGCCGCAACCCGGCCACTCGGCACATCCGCGCGTTACACATCGCGGAAGTGTTAGTCGCAGACTGAGAGGCTCTAATGACCCTGAAGACAACAACCTGGTTGGCCCTTTCATTGATCGTGCCAATGGCCGTCCGGGCCGATGGGCAGACGGGCAGCCCTTCGCCGCAGGCGATCCCCACGTTTCACTGCCTGGGGCTCTACTGGTCGCCTCCCGGCGGATCGGCGGACAAACCAGTGCAGGTCCGCTATCGCAGGCAGGGCGACGCGCAGTGGAAGGAAGCCCTGCCTATGCGCTACAACCCCATCCCCGGCACCGACGAAGACCTGGCCGACTACCGCGGCAGCATCGTCAACCTCCAGCCCGCCGCCACCTACGAAGTCCAGTTGACCCTGGCCGGCGCCTCGACCACCGCGACCCTGACCGCCGCAACCTGGAGCGAGGATTTCCCGATTGGGCAGACCGTGCGCGTGGCCGACCGCGACACGCCGCTGGCAATCAAGGAGTCGGGAACGCCCGGCGCCTACCGGGTCTACGACGGGCGCGGCGCAACGATCGACGTACGCCACCGGCACGACCAGTGCGTCACGATCGACGCCTCTTACGTGATCCTCCGCGGATTGACGCTCAAGGGGGCCGGAGCGGGCGAGGTCTCGCGCGGAAGACCGATCGGCGCCGTACAGGTCGACGGCGGCCACGATATCGTCATCGAGGACTGCGACATCTCGGACTGGGGCCGGCGCAACCCCGAGACCGGCTTCGGGCGCGATTACGACGCGGCCATCTTCTCCCGCAGCGCGACCTTGAAACGCCTCGTTGTCCAGCGGTGCAAGATGCACCATCCGCGCTGGACCTGCAGCCCGTGGGATGAGAAGTTCCGCAACCACACGGCCGGACCGCAGTGCATCACGTTGTTCGACGCCGGGGAGAACCACGTGATCCGCTACAATGAGTGTTTCTCCGACATGGAGCACATGTATAACGACGTTATCGGCGGCGGAAGCAATGGGAGCTTCCGCGGCTCGCCCGGGCCCGACTCGGATATCTACAGCAACGTCATCAGCCACTGTTGGGACGATGGCCTGGAGATCGAAGGAGGGAGCCGCAATGTCCGCGTCTGGGGCAACTACATCACGCAGGCCATGATGGCGATCGGCAATGCCGCGGACTCCATCGGGCCGCTCTATATCTGGGGCAACGTCGTGGGACGCAGCCAACGGGAAGCCGGCGCCCAGGGTCTGCACTTCCTGAAAATGGGCTTCGCGGGGGGCGAAAAGTGGATGACCGGCCACATGTACGTCTTCCACAACACGATCTTCCGGGAAGACGAGTGGCTGCCCCAAGGCGGTCTCGGCGGAAGCCGGATCGTCAAGCACGTCGTCTCGCGCAACAACGTCCTCCACATCCGCTCGGCCGACGGCTATAGCGCTAGCGAGAACAAGCAAAACATCGACAACGACTTCGACTACGACCTCTACAACGGCCGCGTGCCCAAGGGCCAGGAAGCTCACGGCGTCCGAGGCCAGCCGGTCTATGCCGCCGGCGCCGGTTTCGATCCCGCGACCAAGACAGGCCGTTTCCAATTGGCGCCGAACAGTCCCGGCGCGGGCGCGGCAGCGGTGATTCCCAACTTCAGCGACGGCTATACGGGCCCGGCGCCGGACATGGGGGCGCACCAGCGCGGCCAGCCTCCGATGCAATTCGGCGTCGGCGTTATGCGGTGATCCGGGGGTCACGGGTTAGAGCTTGTGAAAAAATGGGGACTGGCTCCGAGCGAGTGCAAAGAAACCTTGGCAAAGCGGCATCCGGCGAGGTGCCTGTCCCCATTTTTTCACAAGCTCTTAGGGGATGGGGGCCAGGGATGAGGCATCGCCTACGATAACCGGCGCCGTCCGTCCTCAGCCAGAGAGGCAACGCACGGCGCGGTTGACGCGCGCGAATGCACGATTCCCAGCGGCCGGAAACGCTAACCCCCCGAGGACCATAAGCCGCTTAGGGGAGATTTGTGTGCAATCGTTGAGCCAATTTGGGGGTGCCCCGCATTTTCTTGCCGAAATCCTTGTTTATTGTTGTTTTCGCTAGTTGACACGCGGTTGGCGGCGGGTATAAACGAGGGTGCTTCTTCTGATGTCGCAGCGCGGCGAGCAGGTCGTAGGACGGGATTGAGTCCCGTCCGTCGCGAAGTCTGGGCAGGGACGCTGTTGGGGTGGCTCGACCTGGAGGGCGCGTCGATGAGCGCCACGTCCGTGAACAGTAGGACGGGCTTCCAGCCCGTCGGCGAAGTCAGTAGGACGGGCTTCCAGCCCGTCCCCTTGGCCTCCGCCCTCCCGCCACCCACCACGCGCCACGCGCCACCCGCCACCCACCACCACCCTCCAGTCTCCCGCCTCCAGCCTCTCCGCGGCTTCACCCTCCTCCGGCTCATCCTCGGCCTGATCCTGTTTCTAGCCGCGGGCTTGAAGGCCCACCAGTTGGCCACCGACCCGCTCGAAACTCTCGCCCACGTATCCCCTCTCCCTTCGGGAGAGGGCGGGGTGAGGGCGTTTCTCCCTCTGGGAGAGGGCAGGGTGAGGGCCCTCGCCCCTCTCCTCCACTCCCGCCCGTTCCTGATCGCCGTGGTCGAGTGCGAACTCCTCTTCGGGCTGGTGCTGCTGAGCGGCATCTTCGGAAAAGGGGACAGGTCCAATTTGCCGGAACGGCCGGACCAACCTCCGGTCGGTGCCCGGTGCTTCGCACAAATTGGACCTGTCCCCTTTTCCGAGCCCAAAGTGACCTGGGCCTTGTCGCTCTTGTGCTTCGGCGGCTTCGCCCTCATATCCCTCTACAAGGGCATTTCCGGCGACGCCTCTTGCGGCTGCTTTGGCCGCGTGCCGGTGAACCCGTGGTACACCTTCGGGCTCGACGCGACGGCAGTGCTTGCCCTTGTCCGCTGGCGCCCTCGGGGGCTCCCCCGTTCGCACCTTAACACATTCTCCCGTTTCGCGACCATCGCGGCCCTCTGGCTCCTCGTCGGCACCCCCGTAGCCCTGGCCACACGGTCGGAACCTGTTGGCAAACTGACCGACCTCGGCGAGGTGCTCGGGGACGGAGAGACCGTAATACTAGCACCGGAGAGGTGGTTAGGTAAGAGGTTCCCGTTACTCCCGTTCACCGACGTTGGAAGCCAACTTGACCGCGGTGAATGGCTGGTAATCCTTTATCGCGGACAATGCGCGGGATGCCGGAACGCACTGCCCGAGTACGAACGGGTCGCGCGCGATTTCGCTGGCTCGCGGGATGCACCACGCGTTGCGCTGGTGCTGATGCCGCCGTGGGACGACTTCCAAACGCGTACAGATACCGCATGCACCGTCGGACGTGTAACGCGAATCACATATTGCTTTGCCCAGACTCCAACGGAGGTAGTGTTGAGGGACGGGATAGTATGCGCGGTTCGAACGAGGGAGCAACGTTAGTTTGCAGGCGCGCTGACGCGCAGCGTTGTCCTGCGCTTTGACAACTTTTTAGAAAAGGAGTGAACCTATGTTGCGGATGATGTCGAAACGGTACATCTTGCCTCACGCACGGGTATTGTTTTTGGTTGCTGGCGTCGCGACGGTGGGAGTGGCGATCGGATACGCCTGCGATCACCGGCCGATGTCCCTTCGCGAATGCGAGCGCGTGCGGGGAGGGGACTACCAGGATTATGCAGGGAAGGGATACTGCGAGGGACAGGGGGAGCAGTGGCAATGCAATCACCCCGGTATTTCATGTGTTGGCGGTGACCAATTCTGTCAGGAGCGTGGCGAAGCGGGGGTTGGGCAGTACTGCCACGACCAGTACCATTACTACAACCCGACAAGGTGCGTGCCCAACACGTATGCAACGCGAAAATGCGACAACAACGACAATTTTTACGTGCCGTGCTACGACCTTTGGGAATGCAGATGTTTTGAGTCGATGGGTGGGTATTACTGCGAGGTCGGGTCGGAGCCGGGGCAGACTCCGGTGAAGGCCTGTCGTTACACGCAGTGAAGACGCGAACGTGCGGCGTGACTTGCGCGCAGGACGCGCCGGTCACGCGCAACCGCCTGTTAGCCTGCTGAAGGGGACGCCGCCGTTTCATCCAAGTCGATCCGGTTAAGCTTATGAACTGGCCTGTCTTGTGTCACGGACGCGCTGCGTGCGTAGCGGTTTTTGTGTCTTTTGTCGTGAGCGTGCCGGACTGTCGGTGCGTAACAATGGCCGACGGTCTCATTGATGAAGTGGTTGCGGGGTGTGACGCGAATCTTTCACTGATCGAGCGCGGGCGAGCAAGCTACTCCGTCTCACATTCCTATCCTGACGGGCGCAAATCGCTCCTTTCGGGCCCTGCGGCATTGTTCTTTGACGGTCCACGCCTGCGGGTCGATATCGCAGATCGGCGCATGATTCAAGACGAAGACCGCTTGGTCGTTTTTATTGCCACCGACCTCGGAACCGCTGGAGGACGGGACGCGCGCAACTACAACGTGACCGTGGACGTACCGACGCGTCGATCTGAGTTGGTGTGGGCTCATCCTCGGATGCAGGGGCTCACCCGGCTTGAGAACATTGCCCAGGATATCCGGGCGGTGCGTGAAAACAGGGAGTGGAATCTGGGGGCGGAAGCGGAGGGGTCGCTAATCAAAGTGACGCGCGAGTCTTCCGGTCTGAAGGTCGAGTACTGGGTTGACCCCAGCCAAGGCTACGGCGTCGTGCGACACGCAAAATGGTCAAAACGAATTACGAATCTGCCTGCGGTGGAAGTTGACTCAAAGTACCGCCGGGTCGGCAACGGAGCATACGTAGTCTCCGACTGTAAGCGCGTGTTCCGCGAACCCAACGAGGGAGGGTACCGGACTTACGAGGAAACGCGGGTCGTTCTCATGGAAATCGCCTTGGCCGAGCACCCTGATCCAACGGTCTTCACGATCGACGGCCTGGGATTGCCCAAGGGCGCGCGCATTCAGGATCGGATTAACAATAGGGAGTACGTTTTCGGCGTATCTGCGGTGCGAGACGAAGATGTGGGACGCCCGCACGTGAGCGGACCCCAGAGAACCTTCGGCCGCTTCGTGATTGGTGTCGCGGCGCTAGCCGCGGTGGTGGTTGCGTTGGTTCTGTGGCGCGCACTACGTCGCAGGGTGGGCGGTTAGGCGAACTTTAACGTGGATTCCGGTCCGGTGATATGTCGTCCGTCCGAAAGGGCGGGCCTCACGTGAGTGCGGCGCGGCGTCGGCTCGAGCAGGGATTTTCCATATCGCGTGGACGCCTGTCACGGCCGGCGCATTTACCGAATGGAGTAATGTCGTGAGGTTTGGGAGAAAACAACTCGTTGTATTGGCATGTGTGATCGTGGCGTTGCTCATGGTGTGCCTGGAACTCTGGATGCGCAACGGTTCCCGACCTCGCGTGCCCTCAGCTCTGGTCTGTGCCGAGCCAAGGGTAGACTTGGGCGAGACCGGACGCCGAGAGCACACACATACGTTCGCGCTTACCAACACAACATCCGACCCTGTAAGTCTTACGTCCATAGGGAAGTCGTGTGCCTGTCTCCGCGTTGTGACCTCTGATTCGATTATTCGCCCGGGGAGCACCGTTAAGTTGACGGCGACCATCGAGGTTCGCACACAAACACCGGGTATGATCACACGCTTCAACGAGACGATCCTTGTCCACCCTGCGGGGTATCCGCCAATAGAGTTGCGGATAGGAGGGCTGTACGTTCCACCCGCGTATCACCAGGACCAGCAGATCGTCATCTCAGTGCCGGGTGATACTGATGCGCCCTTTGAGTCAGAAGTCGAGCTTTTCTTGAACCGGCAGAAACATGTCGAGCTTGTGGGCGTGAGAAAGAGCGGCGCTCTCCGTTTCGACGCTTTTGTTAAAGGGAGGTTTCCACTACCTACGGAGCCGTTTGAGAAAGTCGTGATCAGGGTTTGCGGAACGTTCGAGAAACGGGGAATTGAGCCGCAGCAAGGGGAAATCATCTGTCAGACGACCTCCCAAGATTTGCCCGAGATCAGGATACCAGTAATCGTCCGCCCGCTAAACGTCGACGCGGTCCGCTTCGAGCCTGAACGGTTGGCGTTCGGTGTTCTTCAAGGGAATCGCCGCGCGTCCCGGACCCTGCTATTCCGCTGGCCGACGGAGGCCGCTTACGAGGTTGTGGACGTAAAACCATCGGGACGGGGAATCACGGCTAGTGTTGGCCGAGCCAAAGTCGAGGGACCCAGTACCGCTCTGGCTATCGAGTGTACCTTGGACGCGGCAAGTGAGCAGTTAACAGGCCTGATCTCCGAACATGTTGCCGTGACGCTTTCTCGACGCCAAGAGCGCCAAACATATAACGTCCCCGTTAGCGCGTTCGTAAAGAGTGACCCACGTAGTGACAAGTAACTGGAGAACTCAGGGTGCGGAGCGAGCTATGAGAGCCTTTACCGCAGGCACGATGGCGCGTTTTGCGGTTACTCTTCTCGCGATTGGCACCGTCGGCGCGCGCGGCGGCGCCCGCAACTCGGATCTCTCAAAGTACTACGAATCGAACCGCTGCGGGCCCATCGCGCTGTACTGTATCTGTGTACATTTTGACGTTAGTGCAAGAATCGACGAGATTGCTGGACTGTGCGGATATCGGGGCCGTCCCGTCAGCATTGCGGCGCTCGTCGCTGCGGCGAAGAATAAAGGATTGAGCGCGGAGGCTTATGAATCCAGCGTTCGGCATTTGCAGCGAATAGGCGGCCCGGCCATCGTTGATTTTCCGCACGGTCATTTCTCCGTGTTCCTCGGGTGGGAAGGCGGGAAGGCGCGAATACAGGACCCGCCGTATCCGGTTCGCGCCGTCGGGGCGGATGAACTCCAGAGCGACTGGGGCAGGCATATCATCAGGTTTTCGCTGATTGACAAGCGGCGCTCGACGCGATAGGTCGCCGTCCCGCGCGGAGCTCCACGATTGGGACGGTTCCAGATTGAGGTGAACTATGCGGCGACTGTTGCGCGGTTCCAGCACATGCCGCGCGCTTGTGGTTGTGATCATGGCGTTCCACGCCATATTGCTCGGGTGCAGCGCCGTTCGGCAGAGCCCAACGTGGGACGAGGTTGGCTTCGTCGTGGCGGGCGTGCGGCATTGGCAGTTTGGCGAATTCGACCTGTTCCGAGTCAATCCGCCGCTCGTTCGCCTCCTGGCAAGCGCACCACTTGTCCTGGCAGGATCGAACGTGAACTGGACCGGCCTCTCGGATCATCCCTCGTCGCGACGCGAATTCAACATCGGACAACAATTCATCATCGACGACCCGCATCGAGCGTTTCAGCTCTTTTTCATTGCCCGGCGGGCATCGATCGCGTTCAGCCTTTTGGGGGCGTGGATCTGTTTTTGCTGGGCCCGCGAGCTTTATGGGAATCGCGCGGGCTACTTGGGCCTTGCGCTTTGGTGCTTTTCCCCGAATATCCTGGCGCACGGGCAGTTGATGACCTGCGACGTGGGGGCGGCGTCGCTGGGCGCAGCGGCCGCGTACTTGTTCTGGCATTGGCTTCGAACGCCCACCTGGACTCGCGCTTTCTTCGCGGGCATGGTGCTTGGTCTGGCGGAACTGACGAAGTTCACGCTGGTCGTATTCTTCCCGCTCTGGCCGGCGCTGTGGATGGTTTGGCGGATGGGTAGCCCTCACCCTAACCCTCTCCCAAAGGGAGAGGGGACGCTTTGCCCTCACCCTAGCCCTCTCCCGAAGGGAGAGGGGACTGTCGCGCGGCCCACGTGGAGACGTGAGCTTGGGCAATTGGCCGTCATCTTGCTCCTGGCGGTTTACGTGATTAACCTCGGATACGGATTCGAGGGATCGCTAAAGCCGCTGGGCGATTACCAGTTCGTCAGCCAAATGTTCGGCGCGCCGCAGCCATCTGGGGACACGGCTTCCGCGGGGTTGGGAAACCGTTTTGCAGGGACTTGGCTTGGCGCGGTCCCGGTGCCGCTGCCGGACAACTACCTCCGCGGCATCGACCGGCAGCGACTCGATTTCGAGAACAAGATGTGGTCGTACCTGCGCGGAGAGTGGCGGTTTGGCGGGTGGTGGTATTACTACCTCTACGGGCTTGCGATCAAGGAGCCGGTGGGGACGTGGGTTTTGATCGCGCTGGCGCTGGGAGTGTCTGTGTTTGGCCCCGGGGGATCGAAGGCGGGCAGGGAGACAGGCAGTGAGACAGACAAGAATGTCTGTCCTGCCGCCGGGTATTCGGGGACAGGCAGGGCTGAGGGGACAGACAAGAATGTCTGTCCTCCTGGCGCATACTGCGCGTCGTGGCGGGATGAGATCGTCTTGCTTGCACCGCTGGTGGTGATTCTGACGCTGGTGAGCTCGCAGACGGGGTTCAACCACCAGTTGCGGTACGTGCTGCCGATCTTCCCGTTCGCGTTTATATGGATGAGCAAGGTGGCACGGGCGGTGGAGTTTGGGTGGGGGAGGGGGACAGTCCCATTTTCGCTACGCGAAAATCGGGACAGTCCCCGCGTGCATCGGGGG
The DNA here is from genome assembly GCA_964354245.1 of uncultured Planctomycetaceae bacterium. Taxonomy (GTDB): domain Bacteria; phylum Planctomycetota; class Planctomycetia; order Pirellulales; family Thermoguttaceae; genus CAYGZI01. Next base: position 887 of record CAYGZI010000035.1, on the reverse strand, counting down.
ATTGCGTGCGTGGCTGCGGTGGCGCTGCTGTGGTCGGTCGGCAGCAGTCTGTACTACTACCCGCACAGCCTTTCGTACTTCAACGAACTGGTCGGCGGGCCCACTGGCGGGATTATGCACCTAGCCAGCAGCAACACGGATTGGGGCCAGGACCTGTTCTATCTGAAGCGATGGCTGGACGAGCATCCTGAAGCACAACCGTTGTACCTCGGCTGGGAAGTCTGGCCCGTGGATCCTGGCGCTGCGGGCATCAGCTTCACCTCGCCCCCGAGGCGCGGACCGGAGCCGGGCTGGTACGCGATGAGCGTCAACGTGATCCGAAGCAAGCAAGGCCAGTTCGCGTATTTCCTCGATTTCAAGCCCGTGGCCATGGCGGGCTATTCGATCTACATCTACCACGTCACGCCGGAGGAGGCGAACCGCGCGAGGCGGGAGCTGGGGCTGGGGGGAAAGGATGAAGGATGAGGGATGAAGGATGAAAAGAAAGGATGAAGGATGAGGGATGAGGGATGAAGGCGGCGAGCCGCTGTTGACCGTTATTGTGCCCGTGTATAACGAGGCGCGGACGGTCGAGGAGTTGCTTCGCAGGGTGCTGGCAGCGCCGTACGATAAGCAGGTGATTGTCGTCGACGACGGCTCGACCGACGGCACCGCCGCGATCATAAGGCGGTTGGCCGGAAAAGGGGACAGGCACCTCGGAGACTCGGAGCCTGTCCCCTTTTCCCTCGTCACGCACTCGCAGAACCGCGGCAAGGGGGCGGCGATCCGCACCGGGCTCCAGCACGCCCGGGGCCGCTTCACCATCATCCAGGACGCCGACCTGGAATACGACCCGCGGGATTATCCGCTCCTGGTCGAGCCGCTGGTGCGCGGCGAGGCGAGCGTGG
>CAYGZI010000034.1:0-18398 GCA_964354245.1 uncultured Planctomycetaceae bacterium | reverse complement strand
GACTCCGGCAGCCGCAGCGGCACCTTCGTCAACGGCCAGCAGATCAGCCAGTGCGAGCTGAAGCCGGGCGACGTGATCCGCCTCGGCTACACGGAGATCCGCTTTGAATCCGGGGCGGCCCAAGACGGGAGCCCGCCGGCCGCGGAGTCTCCGGAGCGCTACAAGATGCTTGGCATCACCGCCATGCTGGGCCTCCCGGGAAGAAAGGTCGATCGCTTCGAGATCCAGCAGAAGCTGGCCACCGGCTGCTCCGGCATGGTCTTCCTCGCCCTGGACACCCAGGAGAACCGCACCGTGGCGCTGAAGGTCCTCTGGCCCGAGACCTCGCAGGACGAGGAGACGGTGCGGCGGTTCGTCCGGGCCATGAAGACCATGCTCCCCATCCGCCACCCGAACATCGTCGAGCTCTACGGCGCCGGCCGGTCCGGGCCCTATTGCTGGGTCGCCATGGAGTACGTCGAGGGGGAGAGCCTCACCGGGATGATCCAGCGCACCGGCGCCACCGGGATGCTGGATTGGCGCGAGGCATTCCGCGTGGCGGTTCACGTGGCGCGGGCCTTGCAGGCCGCCTTCACCCACCAGATCCTCCACCGCAACATCACTCCGGCCAACATCCTGGTCCGCGAGGCCGACCGGGTGGTTAAGCTGGGCGACCTCTTGCTGGCCAAGGCCCTGGCCGGCTCGCTGGCCCGGAGGATCACCCAGGTCGGGGAGCTGGTCGGCGAGGTGGCCTACATGTCGCCCGAACAGACGCGCAGCGAGGAGGAGGAGGTGGACTGCCGGTCGGACATCTACAGCCTGGGGGCGACGGTGTACGCGGTGCTCGCGGGCCAGCCGCCGTTTGAGGGCGATTCGCTGCGCGACGTGATCGCGAAGATCCGCGATGCCGAGCCGACGCGCCCGAGCACGTACCAAGCGGAGATCCCCGAGCAATTCGAGCGCGTGGTGCTCCGCATGTTGGCCAAGCAGCCCGCCGACCGTTACCCCGACCCCACCGAGTTGCTCAGAGACTTGGAGCGGGTGGGCGGCCACGAGGGGATCCACGTGTGACGATCTGGCTGCGCGTTTGTGCCGGCGGAGAGCGGATGACGAAGGTGGCGGCGCAGTACGGCTACAAGGATGGCAGTGGGGTTCATCAGGTTGTCAAGCGGTTGGGGGAAAGGGCGAAGAGCGATCCAGCACTCTCAGCCCGCCTGACTGCGCTTGCCGACGCTGTGTCAAGAGTTGACCCCGCCCCCGTACTGACTGCGCTTGCCGACGCTGTGTCAAGTGTTAAGAGTTGAGCCCGTACCCGTACCCCCGTACCCGCCAAATACTCTTCGGAAGCGGGTTTCCATGAAGAAAGCAAAGCCCAGGAAGACATCGCCTGAGTCCCTGAAGACAAGGGGCGTCCGCAGGAGACGGCCCGACGAGCCGCTGGCGTTACGGCTCCAAGCAGTCTGGCTCGACGGCCCGGTTCCAAAGGGATACTGGCACCGCTTGGAGAACCGGCGTCTCTACGTCCGATGGTTGGGGCACAAACTCGGTTTCCGGAAGCCGGAAGACTGGTACCGAATTACCACCGACGATTTCAAGCACAACCGCGGCAATGGCATTCTAGGGCTGAATTGGCGGAGTTCTGCGATTGGTGCGGTCAAGGAATGCTTCCCCGACTACGATTGGAGGGAGTGGTTGTTCGGAATGTCGCCTCGCCAGTTCTGGCAAGACCCCCGGAACCATCGACGGTACATGAAGTGGCTCGGTCAACAACTCGGGATTCGACGCCCCTCGGACTGGTATCGGGTCAGCAATCAAGACTTCAGGGACAACAAAGGCGGAGCCTTCCTGATCCAATACGACAGCACGGTTTCCCGGGCCATTATGAGCTACTTGCCGGATTACGACTGGAAGGAATGGATGTTCGACAAGACGCCGAAAGGGTTCTGGCATGAGAAGAAGAACCGCAGGCGGTACATGACTTGGCTGGGTGCGAGGCTCGGCCTCAAGTCCATCGCCGATTGGTATTCCGTGACCAACGATGCCTTCCAGGCCAACTACGGGCTTCAATTCCTGAAACTCTACAATCGCTCCCCGGTGGCGGCGGTGAGGGATTACTTTCCGAGAGGTACCTGGTACGAATGGATGTTCGCTCGGGTTCCGGCGGGCTTTTGGGACAACCCGGCGAACCGCAAACGCTACCTTCGCTGGCTTGGAAAGAAGCTCAAGTTCAAGGGACCGAAGGACTGGGCCAGAGTGAGACGCAGAGATTTCACGGCGAACCGCGGTGGCGGCCTCCTGGCGAGATATCATTCGTGGATCGATCTGGTCAAGGAGTGCATTCCGGGATTCAAGTGACGTAATTCCAGATACCAGTATTGACAAATTGGGAGGGATTTGGTGAGTTCGCGCATGGCAAGATTCGCGCGATTAGGACAGAAAAGGGGGTCAACTCTTGACACTTGACAGAGGCTCGAGTAGACCTCCTATTACGACAACCTCAACCGCCTCCGCCGCGGCGCGAAACGGCGGCCGGCCCGCGCGGTCTGTCCGGTAGGCCACGGCCTTCCGGGACGCGCCGGAGCATCCGCACGCAGTAGGAATTGAGGCTCTCGCCCGCGCGCATCGCCTCAATCGCAAGCCGCTTGTGCAACTCTTCGCCAACGCGGACCACGAACTTCCCCGAGTAGTCCTTCGCGGCGGTCGCTTCCGGCAAAGGCTCGCCGTCTTCCTCGCAAATGCGAACCCACTCATCCACCACGCGGCAGAGTTCCCGGTAGACCTTGGCTTCGTCGCCGCCGTGGACGCCCCCGTGCATCAGGCCCGGGCAGGTGCCTACGTAGCACCGGTCCTCCTCGGACCACTCGACGATCTTCAGGTAGCGGTCACTGGGTTTCACTTCCGACCTCCACTCTGTCAAGTTGGCCCAGGCTGCCCCGTCAACTGCCTGGATAACGCCAGAGCCGCTCCGGCCGGGTCGGGGGCGCTAAGCACCGCCCCGCTCACGGCAATCCGGCCGATGCCGGTTGGCAGCACCTCGGCGAGGTTCTCCGGGCCGATGCCGCCGATGGCAAACGAGGGGAGGCGGATCTCGGCCGCCACCGCGCGGAGGAGGTCGAGGCCGGGGAATTGCTCGAACTGCTTTGTGTCAGAGGGAAACGTCGGGCCGACGCCGATGTAGTTGGCCCCGTCGAGCACCGCCTGGCGGGCTTGCTCGATCGAATGCGTAGAAACGCCTATCAGGGCATCCGGCCCTACGATTGTCCGCGCGTCCTTGACGGAGACATCCTCTTGCCCGACGTGAACGCCGTCGGCCTGGGCCAGCACGGCCAGGTCGGGCCGGTCGTTGACGATGAAAAGCACACCCGCGGCCCGGGTTATCTCCCGCAGTGCGGCGGCCCGCTCCAGAAGTTGGCGGTCGTCGAGTTGCTTGTCGCGGAGCTGGATGACGTGGACCCCCGCTTCGACCAGCGACCGGGCCAGAGACGCAAACTCGTCGAGGCTCGCCCGGCCGTCCAGGAGCAGATAGAGCCGCGCAGAGGCAAACCGCGACGCGCTGGCCCGCGTGATCTCCACGGCCCGCTGGAGCGTGTAGGTCCGGTAGCGGAGCTGCTTGAGCAAGGCCGAGGCGCCGGGATCGAGGAGCTTGGCGAATTCCTCCAGGCTGCGGAGGGCCTCTTGCACTCGGGCGAAATTGGCCGCCAGGACCTGGGCGAGTTCCTTGCGACGGCCTTCGGCAGGGGTCGTGATCGCGGTGCCCACGTCGGCCTGGGTCTCCCGGGCCGCCAAACGCTCGCCGAGCGAGAATCGCGAAATCGCGGCCGTGAGGTCATGCCGCAGGACCTTGAGCTGTTCCGTCAAGAAGCGGTCGTCGAGCACGAAGCGGAGGTAGTCTTCGACCACGCGGAGCCCTTCGCGGGCGCGGTTGGCCGCCGCGTCGATGACGCGAAGCGATTGCATCCGATCGGCGGCCCTCCAAATGCAACTCCCCTCTCCCGCTCGCGGGAGAGGGGCCGGGGGTGAGGGGGTGTGATCGGGTGGCATGCCCTCGCGAAGCGTGGGCATGTCTGAGACTGGGCCTGGCGACGCAGACGACGCCATGCCACCCTCCTCGTCGGGCGGGAAGTCTACGGGGGGGCCGATCTCCTCGGAGACGCCCAGCCGGCTATGGCCGGAGTGGCGGTGGATCTCGGCCTCGATCGCGTCCGGGCCAACTCCCTGTTGGCGGAGCCAGGCGGCCACCTCGTCATCCGCGTCCGCAAGGCCCAGAAGGACGTGCTCGGTGGCCAGCATGAGCGGCCGGGGGTAGTCGAAGAGCCGCCTCTTGGCAGCCGCCAACGCGGCCTCGACCCCGGCGGAGAATCGCTCGACCGCGACTCCTCCCTCCGGGACAGCCCGCCGCACCGCGTCCAAACCACGCCAGGCGGGGTATCGGGCCTCCGAGCGCACCAGCGCGGGCCAACGCCGACAAACCGCCGCCGCGTCGATCCCGTGCCGGGCCAGGATCATCGCGGCCCGGCACTCCGATTCGCCCAGGAGTCCCAGGAGCATTGCCGGGGTCTCCAACTCGGCGCAGTCCTCCCGGGTGGACCATGCGGCAGCTTCGGCAAGGGCCCGTTGGGCAGCGGCGGTGAAGAGGGTTTCCATGGCGAAGGGTGACCGCAGGGATCTACACGCTCACGACGCTTTCGACGCACTCGGCCCACTAGCCCTTGCCCCCTCTTCCCTCATATCCTCCCTCACCGGGTAGAACACGTCCACTGCCCGGGCGGACTGGTCGCCTGCGATCACCTTGTGGTGTACGCCGCCGGGGATCCGCCAGATTTGCCCGGGCCGCACGTGGTGCGACCGGCCCCCGATGATGAACTCGAACTCCCCTTGGACCATGTAGCCGATCTGCTCGTGCGGGTGGCTGTGCTCGGGGATCACCGCGTGCGGGTCCATGTCCACGATCGAGAGGGTCATCTTCTCCGCCTCGGTGATGAACATCCGCACGCCGGGAAAGGGATTCCGCTGGACGCACGTCTCTTGGTCCACCAGGTATTGGAACATGGATCCGGTCCTCCTGGAGCGATCCGACTCGGTCGGGGATCCCAGTATATCGGCACAGACCCCCGGCTTGCTACGGCGCCCACCACGCAACAGAATATCGCCATGTCCGAGGCCGCGTTGCAGAGGGTCAAGGCGGGCGATGGCGGGCCGCGGTATCAGCCGCTGGTCATCGTCGCCGTGGCGGTCTGTGCGGGCATCGTGGCGGACCGCTATCTCGCCCTGCCGGTTGGCGCCTGGTGGGCGGCTTGTGCCTTTGCGTGGTCTCTGTGGCTGTTGCTTTGGCGGCGAAGCAGGGATCGCGCAGCCGCAGCCGCGATCCTGGTTGCCCTGGCGGCTTGCGGCGGGGCGTGGCACCACTGCCGCTGGAATCTCTTCGCCCGAAATGACCTTGGGTTCTTCGCTCGGCCCGCCGAGCGGCCGATCTGCCTCCAGGCCGTAGCCCGGACCGGCCCGCGGCGACAGCCGGCGCCGGAGCCCAATCCGATGCGGATCGTCCCGGTGGGCGATCGAACTCGGGTCGAGGTGGACGTGGTAGCCGTGCGCAACGGGGCCGCGTGGCAGGCGGCGACCGGGCGCGCGCGGCTGGTGGTGGTGAACGGCGATCCCCCGGAGTTTCACGCTGGCGACCGGCTCCAGGTCTTCGCCCAGTTGGCGGCACTGGAAGGCCCGCTCAATCCCGGGGAGTTCGATTTCGCCCGGCACGCCCGGGCCGACCGGAGACTCGCGTCGCTTCGGGCCGAGGATCCCGCCTGCGTGACGGTCGTAAGCCCGGCCGGACCGCTCAGCTTGGCGCGGTCGATCGACGGCCTGCGAAGCGCGGGGGACCGGCTGGTCTCCGACCGGATCGATTCGCAGTGGTCGGGGGTGGGCGCGGCCGTGCTCCTGGGCATCCGGGAGGAAGTCTCGACCGCGCAGACGGAGGCATTCATGCAGACGGGGACGATCCACATCCTCTCGATCTCCGGCCTGCACGTGGGGATCCTGGCCGCTGCGATTTTCGTGCTGATGCGGCTCGTGGGGGCGCGGCGCAAGTGGGCCGCCGCGATCGTGAGCGGAACCGTCGTCTTCTACGTGCTCCTGACCGACGCCGAGCCGCCGGCGGTCCGCGCGATGGTCATTGTGTTGGTCATGTGCGCCGGCTATGCGTGGGGCCGCAGGCCGCTATCGTTTAACGTCTTGGCCGCGGCGGCGCTGGTGGTGCTGGCAATCAATCCGGCGGACCTGTTCCGCGTTGGGGTGCAATTGTCGTTCCTGTGCGTGGCGGTGCTCTGCTGGTTTGGCGGCCGCGCACGCTTTCCCGAGACGGACCCCGGGCGGCTGCGAAGGCTCATTGCTCAGACCCGGCCGTGGCCGCTCCGAAGGGCGGTGCAGGGGGCTGCGTGGGCGCGGGACTTCACCTGGATTTGGGCAGTAGTCTGGCTTGCGACGTTACCCCTGGTCATGGCCCGGTTTCACATGCTCTCCCTTGTGGGCTTGGTGCTGAACATCCTCTTGTGGCTGCCGGCAACGGCGATCGTTTGGAGCGGTTTAGGGCTTCTCGCGCTGGGAGGGCTGGTGCCGCTTATGGCTGCGCCTCTGGGGTGGTGCTGCGATGGGAGTCTGCGGTTGATGCAGTGGGCGATCGAGGCGGCCCGGCAGATTCCGGCGGCCTACTTCTGGGTCCCCGGGCCGGCGGAGTGGTGGCTGTTGGGCTTCTACGGCGGGCTGGGGCTGTGGGCGGCGTTTCCGCGAAGGCGGCCGCCGCGCCGTTGGTGTCTGGCCTTGGCGGCCGGTTGGCTTGTTGTCGGAATGCTCCCGTGCTTGCTGCGACCTGACCCGCCGCGGCTTGCGTGTACGTTTCTGGCCGTGGACCACGGTTGCGCTGCGGTCCTGCGACTGCCCTCCGGCGCGACGATGCTCTACGACGCCGGCCATTACGGCGAGCCCGAGTCGGGGGTCCGATCCATCGCCGGCTACCTCTGGTCCGAAGGGATCACCCACCTGGACGCGATCGTGCTCTCCCACGCCGATGCCGACCACTTCAACGCCGTTCCAGGGCTGCTGGAGCGGTTCTCCGTCGGGACCGTCTACGTCTCGCCGATGATGTTCAAGGAGAACGCGGAGTCGGTGGACGCGCTGCGGAAGTGTCTTCGCGACGCCGGGGTGCGGGTCCGTGGGATTTCGGCGGGCGACCGGCTGCACGGCGGCGAGGGCTGCCGGATCGAGGTCCTCCACCCGCCGCGCCAAGGCGTGCCGGCCAACGACAGCGCCAAAAGCAACGACAATGCCAAGAGCATCGTTCTGGCAGTCGTGTACCTTGGAAAGAGGCTGCTCTTGACGGGCGATCTGGAGCCGCCGGGACTCAGCGACGTGGTGGCCGAAGAGCCCTGGCCGTGCGACGTCTTGCTGGCTCCCCATCACGGCAGCCCGCAGGGCGACGCGCCGACGTTGGCGGCATGGGCATTGCCGAAGTGGGTCGTGGTCAGCGGCGGCCGCCGCTTCGACGTCTCCCGCACCCTGGCCGCCTATCGCCAGCGCGGGGCCCAAGCCCTCCACACCGCCCAGACCGGGGCGATCGAAGTCGAGATCGACGCGGCGGGGCTGAACGTGCGTACGTTCCGGTAGCGGCCATCGGAAAGCGGAGAGCGGAAAGCGGAAAGCTGAAAGCCGAGACCCTCTCCTTCTCGCCCTGCCCCCTTCTCCCGTTCTCCCGTTCTCCCCTTGTCCCCTTCTGCCCTTCCGCCCTTCACCCCGTCACCCCTTCCCCCCGTCACCCCGTCACCGCGTCATCCCCTCACCCCCTCATCCCTCACCCACCACCCGCCACCCGTCACCCGCCACCCCTCACGCGCCGCCCATTCATCCCTCATCCTTCATCCTTCATCCTTCATCCCTCATCCTTCATCCTTCATCCTTTCCCCCGTTGACTCCCCGCGCAAAGCTGGTAGATTGACAGCCGATGAAGGGGCGGCTATCCGCGCGTCCGCCCGCATGTTTGGCCTGGTGCTCCCGACCCCGTTGTTACGCACAAGTCGCGTCTCGGCGTGAGACGCTGGTGTCAAGGAGGGCCGTTTACGGCTCTTGGGTTCTTAAAGGCCCGGCGTTCACGCCGGGCTCGGTAGCGACGGAAACAGTTTGCGTCTCAGAAGCCTCGTTTACGAGGCTTTGCCATCTTGTCGGCTTTAGCCGCTTGGTGCGACGATGGCTGAAGCCGTTGGACTTGAAGCCCCATGAATGGGGCTCAGAGTAGCGATATGCGCGGTAGTTGGCGACTCCCGACCCGGCGTGAACGCCGGGCCTCCAACGAACAAGGGTCGTGAACGACCCTGAACTTGTGTGTAACAACGAGGGCTCCCGACCCCGCCGAGACGCCCGGACGAGTCCGCCTTTGGGAGACGAAGCATTCCGCGGGCGGCTGGAGAGATTGCCCGATCGGCTCGTCAAGCCGCAGAACGCCGCCCGAAATGCAGAGGACGGAACAATTGATTATGCTGTCCCCGGAATTCAAGGTTGGGATAGGGGGTATTGACATGGCTTGTCGGGGTGATTACCCAAGAGAGTGAACGAACCCGGCATCCGGCGGGGAATGCCCCACTTCAATACTCCAAAGACGGGGAGGGCTGATCATGAAACGGGTCGCTTTGTGTCTCGCACTGGTCGTGTCAGTGGTGGGCGTCAGGGCAACAGGAGCCGCGATAATTGGCTCCGAGGCAATCCCGCGACGGAGCTTGGACATCGCTTCTGGGCAGGTATACATATACGCCGGTGGTTCATTCCCCGAAAACGCCCAGATGGGCACCTTCACCTTCTTCGGCTCGTCGCAGTCAGTAGGCTATCTTACGCCCGTCGTTTTCGAGGAATCGACCCCCGGCGTTTTCGTCGTTCGGGGCCTTGGGGCAAGCCGTTCGGTTACAGGCTCATCCGAGTCGCAATCATTCGATTTCGCATTGAGACTGGGTACCGACATAACCGCCAACGAAATGTTCACCTTCGGCTTCGTCAATGCTCTGTTGAACGCGAGCGGGGACATGACCGAAACGAGCACGGGAGTGGTCGATTCCACGCTCGCCGAGCCTATTACGCCGGGCCCCGGGCTCGGCGGGCCAGGCAGTACCAATCGCTGGGTTTTCACTTCGACTCTCCCTGGATTGAACGTCCACCTAGCAACAACCTTTGGGTTTCCGGGTACAACCCCGGACTTCGCGTTGAACGATCCGGCAATTAGCATATACAATCTGGACAGGACTTACTCCGCCAACATGACGGCGAACGCCTTGCCCGAACCCACGTCGCTCATCGTCTGGAGTGTCGGCTTGGGTGCTGTCGGACTCTTCACGGGATGGCGGCGGCGCAAGCAGGCGGGTTCCGGTGTTTGAGAACGCCCGATTGACCGCATGTGGGGTGCGCGGAGGAGGTAAGACATGGCGAATGGAGTTTCGGATCGTTACACGACGGGTCTGCTCCGAACAGTGCAGGAGCCGAGTCTTGCTCTCGAAGCGCTCAAAAGGAGCTGGCCGGACGTCGAAAGGGAGTTCGGCGAGAAGCGGCGGTGCCTCGAGCGCAGGATTCGCGATGAGGCTGAGGACGACCCGATTCTACGCCCAGTGGACTTGCTTGCCCCCCTTAATCGGATTGATGCCGAGACCCTACACACCCGAGCTCTCGCCTATCTGCTGGACCCGTCGCAGTCCCACGGATTGGGCGATTCGGCGCTCCGCGAGGTCGTTCAGACGACCAGGCAAGCCCATCGCAGCTCGGAAGCCCGCAAGATCCTCGGCCTGTTGCAGGGCAAGCGCACGCGAATCAGCGTCACTCCTGAGTATCGGTATTGCGTCGAAGAGTATCGAGAGCGGTCAGTTGCCCGGTCAGACATCTGGATCGAACTTGGCGCACGCAAGAATGCGGCACTGATCGTGGTCGAGAACAAGATCGACGCGCCCGAGTCGACCGGTCAACTCGGATGGTACGAGCGCAAGGCTCGCGACTGGCGCGGGCGCGCAGGACGCGGGGCGTTGTCGCTTCTGATTTTCCTCGCTCGCGAGAAACGGGAGGTCAAGTCCTCGGATTCCGGCGAGTGGGTGGCCCTTTCCTATTTGGAGTTGGCTGCGGCGCTTCGGAGGGTCTGGCTGAGGAGACGCCAGGCCGTCGGTCACGCCTGGCTCGGCCTTTATATCGCGTCAATTACGCATGGCCTGCTCGGACTCGACCTCAGGGAATCCGACGGTGCGACGCTGACCGAAATCGAGACATATCTCGGGGAGGCCCAGTGATGTCAAAGCAGTTGCGTGTCCCTGCGATCTCCCGGGAGGTCGAGTTCATTGCCCAGCACACGGCCGAGGCGGGCGCCGTATACGACGAGGAGATTCGAGTACCCGAGGCCGTCAAAGAACTCACCGTGGCGGTGTACGACCGAGCAGAGGCAGATGTCGCGAGTCTCTTGCGCACGCTTCAAGCGGAGCTATCACGCACCCTCCAGGGTCTGCTTCGCATCAGGTGGGTTGGCGGCGACCTCGGCGGGCGCGCCGAGGGCTATGGCCCGATATACAACGCGCACGGCCGGAAGAAGCAGACGGGTTGGGTTGGCATTTACCTTGGCCACTATGACATGGCACTCAGACTGTTCGGCTGGGTATCCCCAAAGGGAGGCCTGGATGGACGAAGGAAACTGGCTCGGGCCTGCACCGGCAAGATCAAAGGCGTGCGCGTCGTCAGCGATCATCGGAAGGATTATCCCGAATGGGTTGAGGACTGCGTGGTTTGGTTCGATCGAAAGCTGACGCTCAAGGACACCCGCGACGAACTCCGCACGGAGGTTGGTCTTTGCGCCAAGCGCTTCTTCAAAATCGCCAATCGCTACCTTTAGACGCCTCCGTCGCGTGAGCTCGAAAACGGGACAGCGCGAAGGCGCCGTGCAAGAACGTCGGGGGTCGGAAAAGGGGACATCACTGATTATCGGATGTTTTCGGTTGTCGGCCGGGGGCCGCAGGCGTGCTTTCTTCCTCAATATCAGTAATGTCCCCTTTTCCCCGACCTTTTAGGAAAGGATTGATGAAACATGACAGCCGACGAGCAGAGGAAAAGGATGGAAGACGCCGAGAGGCAAACGATCATCGAATCAGAGATCGAGATCCCGATCGAACGTTTGGGAGGCCGTGTGTCTCACGAGCGGAAGGCCGGCTTGAAGAGCATGACCAAGCCTGAACTCCAACAACTCGCCCAAGATGTAAAAGGCGCTCGTACATCGCAAGACGCAATCACCATGACCGTCAAGGCGATTTGTGCTTCTGAGCATGCACGCCGAACGGCGGACGACGAGAAGTACGATGGGCTCTCTGGCCCCGCCAGAATGGACATGGACCTTTGACCTCTGGAACGTCCAAACGGGGACGCAGCTAGTATTTAGGCGCAGAGGGGCACGTCAGTGACGGACGATTCGGCCAGGCAGCGGGCGCAGCGCCCACCTCGGCAGCCGAGAACCTTGCGCCCGCGCAAGAGGTTTTCACGCCGATCCCGCTCCGCACCCCCACGGCCCGTGACCCCTTGCCCCCAACTCCCAATCCCCAATCATCAGCTCCAAACCCTTGCCGGGCCGACACGGCCCGGCTCTGAATCCTGAACCCCGAACCCTGACCCCCAGCCCCTCTCCATGCCCAATCCGCCGGAATTCCTGTTTGCTACGTGCCAGGTCGGGGCCGAGACGGCGCTGAAAAGCGAGGTCGCGCGCAGGTGGCCGACGTTTCGCTTCGCGTACTCGCGGCCCGGCTTTGTGACCTTCAAGCTGGCCGGCGGGCAGGTGCTGCCCGCGGATTTCGACTTGGAGGCGGTCTTTGCCCGGGCCCACGCCTTCTCTCTGGGCAAGGTCACGGGACGCGATCCGGAGGCCCTTGTCCCGGGCGTCTGGAAGCTCTGGGGCAACCGGCCGGTCAAGAGGCCGCACGTCTGGGAGCGGGACAAAGAGGCGCCGGGGCAGCACGGCTTCGAGCCGGGCATTACGCAGGCCGCGGTCGAGGCCGCGCGCGCACTAGTCGAGAGTCCAGAGTCCAGAGTCCAGAGCAAGACTCTCGACTCTCGACCTTCCCGCCGAGGGGAGATGGTGCTCGACTGCGTGCTCGTCGAGCCCGAGGAGTGGTGGGTCGGGTTTCACCAGGTCCATTCGGTCGCGTCGCAGTGGCCGGGAGGGATGATGCCGCTGGAGTTGCCGCCCGACGCAGTGTCGCGGGCATGGCTGAAGATGGAGGAGGCGCTACGGTGGTCGGAGCTGCCGATTCCTCGCGGGGCCCGGTGTGCGGAACTTGGCAGCGCCCCCGGGGGAGCGAGCCAGGCCCTCTTGGGTCGCGGGCTGGAGGTGCTGGGGATCGACCCGGCCGAGATGCACGCCGCCGTGTTGGGGCATCCTCGGTTTACGCACGTCCGCCAGCGGGCGACCCAGGTGCGGCGTCGCGACTTCCGCAAGGTCCGCTGGCTCGCGGCCGACATGAACGTGGCGCCGCAGTATACCCTCGATGCGGTGGAGTCGATCGTGGCCCATCCGGAGGTGAATGTCCGGGGGATACTCCTGACGCTGAAACTGCTCGAGTGGAAGCTGGCCGACGAGTTGCCTGCGTGGCTGGACCGCGTGCGAGGCTGGGGGTATAACTTGGTCCGCGCGCGGCAGCTTCAGCACAACCGCCAAGAGGTTTGCGTGGCGGCGTTGCAGAAGCCTTTTGTGCGCAAGCCGTTGCGACGCTGAGATGCGACAGGGGCGTGGCCGGTCGGGGGTCGGTTGGCAAGCTGGATCGCCCGGGCGCGTGGAGTTCAAGAAAACCGCTTGCGCGGGCCGAAGCGACTCGGGAGTCTTTATCCGGCATTGGGATCGCGTCGTGTTTGGGGGTGGACAGAGCGGCGCCGGAAAGGATGAAGACGCACACCAAGCCCCGATCTAGGTATAACTAGATATTCTGCGTAATATAGGTGGCCTGGACTGTCCTGGAAACTCAGGATGTCGGCTCCTTCGAGAGGAGATGCGGGATGCCGCGAGGTGGATCGCTTCATCGAGTACTATGGGCCGCTTGGTTCCTTGGGACCGTGTACCTGGCAACGCTCCCATCGGCGATGGGGGAACCGCCGACCGTCAGTGGGTCGCCAACTAACTCGGGCGTCCCGCAGAAGGAGAAGGTGGGTCCCGAAACTGCCAAGGCCGGGGCCAAACCTGCGAGCGAATCGGCCCCGACCGTCGGCAACCCGCGCGCCCCCGAAATGATGGCCATGCTGATGAAGGAGGTCCGCGCGGGCCTCAAGGACCGGGGGATCGAGGGGCAGTTCGGCCAGTGGTGCCGCTACGGCGCGGCCAAGCTGGAGAGCACTGCCGGCGACCGCGAGACCTCGGAGGTCACGGGCAATTGCCGGCTGAGCTGGTACGATCACCTGATGCGCAACCCTCTGGCTGCCCCCATCGAGGCCGAGCAATTCACGCGGGAACTCCATACCGCGCTATTGGGCAATCACCAGGGATTCGATCAGGCCCTGCGCATTGCGCGGCAGAAGATGGACGCGGGCACGCGCAAGCCGCGGTCGTTTGCCAAGGTCACCTCGCCCCAGCAGGCCCTGGAAGTGGTCAAGCAGGCATTGGCCGAGGCCCAAGGCGCCTACGCGGCCGCGCTGGCCCCGCTCTCGCGGCGCGAAATCGGCGAGCTAACCCGAAACCTCTATCCCGTGCTCAGTGCCCAGAACCGCGAAGGTCACACGCTGCTGGACCGCGGCACGGGCCGCCGGCTCTGCGACCTCTTGGAGAAGATGGATCGCAGCGGGCTCTATTCGGCGGCCGACGCCTTGGCGCCGCTGGTCGATCCGGACCTGCTCAAGCAGCTCGCCGCCTTGCCCGAGGAAGGCGACGTGAAGGTCGCGGGCGCGACGGGCAAGATCGTGCAGAAGATCGTCACTCCCGGGGGCAACGTCGTCATCGGCGGCAAAGGGAAGAACACGTACCAACTGGACAAGATGGAAGACACCGCCGCCGTGATCGATCTGGGCGGAGACGACGTGTATCTGGAGGGGACGGCCTCCTTTGAGCGGCCAGTGCTGATCATCATCGACCTGGCGGGCAACGACAAGTACCAGGGGACCAAGCCTGGCATTCAGGGCGGAGCGGTCCTCGGGATCTCAATGCTGGTGGATGCGGCGGGCAACGACACTTACGTGGCCCAGGACGTGGCCCAAGGCTCCTGCCTCGGCGGAGTGGGCATCCTCGTGGACGTGGACGGAAGCGACCGGTACGTGGGCCTTCGCCGGGTGCAAGGGCACGCCCTGGGCGGCCTGGGAATTCTCTTGGACCGCGCGGGGCGGGACGACTATCGCGCCGCGATGTGGGCCCAAGGGTTCGGCGGCCCGCTGGGATTCGGCGTGCTGGACGACCTGGAGGGGAAAGATCACTACTTCGCCGGCGGCCTGTACTACGATTCGTATCCGGAGACGCCCGGCTACGAAGGGTGGTCGCAAGGCGTAGGGGCGGGATTGCGCCGGGTGGCCGACGGCGGGATCGGCGTGATCCTCGACGGCGGCGGCGACGACGTCTACGAGTACGACTACATCTCCCACGGCGGCGGCTACTGGCTGGGGCTCGGATTTGCCCGCGATTTCGGCGGCAACGACCGCCGCTACGGCGGCACGCAAACGGCCTACAACCGCGGCCCGCGCGGCGAGCCCACGTTCCAGCGGTTCAGCAACGGCTTCGGCTGCCACTATGCCCTGGGCTTCTTGTTCGACGACGGCGGGGACGACACCTACGGCGGCACGATCATGGGTCTGGGGTTCGGCTGGGACGCCGCGGTGGGCGTGCTCTGCGACTTCGGCGGCAAGGACCGCTACGAGGCCACCGGCGGTGGGACGCAAGGAAACGGGGCCCAGGCCAGCCTCGGCATCCTGTTCGACTACGGCGGCGACGACGTTTATCTCGGCGACTGGCAAGGTTATGCCTCGCCCACGATTACCTACCATCCCCGGCAGCAGTGCGGCGGCAACTTCAGCTTCTTGATCGACTACGGCGGCAACGATTCCTACGGCTGCGGCGCCGAGAACAACGCCATCACCATGCGCGGCACCGAGGGGGGATTCCTCGTCGACCGGCCGCTGGCCTCGGAGACGGAGAAGAAGGACGGGCCGGGCAAACACGCCGTGACGGCGCGCAAGGAGCGGCAGTAGCTGAAGCATAACCTACGTATGTCTACGTATGGCGCGAGGAGGGTTGCTTCGATGATGGCGCGGATGCCGAGGGGCGTCGGTCTGGCGTTTCTGTTGGGATCGCTGTGCGTCTTTGGGTCCGCGCGGACGGTTCTCTCCGGTGAGGAACCGGAGCCTGCCGCGCAGGAGAAAGCCCCGCCCCAGAAGGACAAGGGGCAAGATGACGCGCAAGGGCAGCCCAAACAAGAGTCGCCCAAACAGGAAACGCCCAAGCCGGAATCGCCCGACGCTGCAAAGCCCCCGGCCAAGCCCGCTCTGAATCCCCAGCAGGTCGCCATGCGCAATCGGGTCCGCCGCGTCCTGGCCTACTACGCGAGGCTGCCGGTCAACACGGCCGACAACACCCCCGGCGAGGTCCTCCAGTTCTGCCTGGCCTGCGGCTGCGACGCCGAGATCCGCTCCGGCGGCGCCTCGGGCAAGGCGATCAACGGGTTCGGGGCCTTGTGCTACAACTATCCCTGCGCCGGCTACGAGATGCTCGCCGGCGCGGACGGAGCGGTCATGGCCCGCATCGGCTACGGGCTCCAGATGCACCCGGGCGAGATGCTGGCCGTGCTGGCCCTCTCGGGCGTGCCCGCCGATTACGAAATCGTTCTCGATAAGAAGCAGCTTCGGGTGGCGGACCTGGTAGAGCACGAGAAGCGGACGTGCCGGCCCGGCACGAATCTGGCCTTCAAGCTGATCGGGTTGTCGTTCTACGTTGCCAACGACGCCTCGTGGAAGGACGAGCTTGGGGAGACGTGGACGATCGAGCGGCTGTTCGACCAGGAGTGGAAGCGCACTGCGGCGATTGACACCTGCGACGTGACGGACCAACTGACGGCCCTGTCCCGGGCGATCCAGCGGCGGGCCCGGGCCGGCCGCCCTCTGGACGGCCCTTACCAGAAGGCCGATCAGTACCTGGCCAAATTCGAGGAGACGGCCTTCCAGGCCCAAAACCGGGACGGCAGTTGGAGCCCCAACTTCTTCGCCGCCCGGGGCGCAGGCCGAAGCGAGGAAGGCTCGCTTTTCGCCAGCGGCCACGTCCTTTCCTGGCTGGCACACCGGCTGCCGGACGATCGCCTGGACGACCCGCGCATGGTCCGCGCGGTGACCTTCGCCACGGGAATCCTGGAGCAATGGTCGTCGCGCTGGGACGTGACCGAGGCCAATCCGCGGGAAATCTCCGCCGTCATGTACGCGCTGCACGCATTGCGGATGTACGACCGGCGGCTGTTCAAGGCGCGGGATTAGGGGCTGGGGCCTGGGGGCTGGGGATTGGGGGCAAGGGGTCAGGGGCCAGGACTCATCCGCTTTTCTCCAGCGTCGCTGCGCTACTCCGGCTCAAAACTTGAAATCGCACGCATCCATCAGGCCAAAGAGAAAGTGGATGTCCATGTGATGCACCTTATCGTTCGCTTCGCTGTCTAGCCGGCTCCTCATTTCCCTCCGACGGTCCGCTATCTCTGAGTCGTCATTCGCTTCGGCAGTACTTCGTACCGCCTTCTCCCACCGATCTTCCGGCAAATCTGGGCCGATCATCCGCAGGTATTGCTTCCTTTGTTGTTTAGATATCTCGATGGTGTACGGATAACGCTCATCCACGATGCGTTCCACAGCGTCGTCAACTTCGTACCACCACTGCGAGAAACGGTGATAATCACCGGAGAGTCGGGCATGCTCCGCGAGAGCCGCGAGCGTCTCGAAATCCGATTCCTCTGCGTTCTCCAGGAACCATTGAACGGCGTCGTCGAACTTGTAGTTCCTTCCGTAGTGGATCCCTGGCTCGAGCAGATACTCCAGCTCCTCGGGTATGGGAGGGAAGTCCGCGTCACCGGCGCTAAGATTGTCGTCGGGCCTGTCACCAAGGCCGTCAGAATTGTCATGGGGCTCCATATCGTTGCTCGCTTAGCAGTTGTGACTCTTCCGGCCCCTACGCCGGCTGCGGCGGCTTCATCCAGATGAGCTGGTCCTGGATGTTGGGGGCCAGCTTATAGGTCTTGACGTGCTTGGCGATGGGCTCGCCGACGATCTCGATCTTCGTCAGGTCGCCCTCGCCGAGCCCTGCCTGGGCGCAGTAGTTCAAATACCCGACTTTCGCAAAGTCGATGCCCATCAGCTCGACCGCCACGCGATCGGCGGCCAGCCAGTCGGTCCCCACGACGCACACGCGATGATCGACCTTCGTGCCGCGCGTCGGGCCGTGGCCCTCCATCCCGTCGTAGCCGTCGATGACCGCCAGGTGCGGGTGCATGCGCTGGGCCAGGGCGAAGAGGTTGTAGTTGATGCCGCGGAAGCCGCCGCCGTGGGCGATGGGCTTGTCGCTCTTGGCGCCGGGCTTGCCCCGCTTGCCGGAGCCGAATCCAGGGTCCTTGACGGCCGCTCCGAAGACGATGTTCTTCAGCGACAGCGTGGCCACCACCTGGTCGTGCGTCTTCATCCTTGCGGCCGAGATCAGAAAACTGCCCGGGTCCAACAGGAGCCGCGACATCCGCACCGCGCGAGGGCGGAAGTCCCGCTGGTCGAAGACGTACACCACCTCGTGCGGCTCTTGGTCCAGATCGACGAGCTTCACGCCGTACTTGGCCGCCACGCGCGGGTAGCCGTAGTTGGCGAAGCCCTCCAGGGTCGCCCCGGGGGCCGCGGACTCCGCGATTACCGCCTGGCCCGCCTTGCCGATCAACTTGAGGAATTCCAGGATGCCCTCCAGGCAGTCGGCATGGGTGGCGGATAGCTGAATGTCGATGGCCACGTTGTTCGGCTTGACGACCACGCGGCGGCCGCCGATCGCCCGGGCGACTTCCCGCTCAAAGGCCCTCAGGCCGCGGAAAGCCATGTCGGCGCGGTCGTTGCCTGTGGTGATCGCAACGCGGCTGGAGGGCTTGGCGGATGCTTGCCCGTCCGCTGCGGCCGGGCGGGGCCATCGCGCCGCGCCCACTGCGGCCAGCCCGCCAAGAAGCGAGGTCGTGAGAAAGCCGCGTCGGTGGGCAGTAGCCGATGTCGTTTCCATTGGAGATTCTCTTGTGCAGGGTTGCCGATCCTGAGTCCGCTTTGCCGAAATCCTTCGGACGCCGCTTCCATTGGACCGCGCAGGAGCGCGATTGGGAAGAGAGGGGGCTAGGGACGAGGGACGAGGGACGAGGGGCCGGAAAAGGTGACAGGCACCTTTTGTGCGAAGCACCCTTCGGGCCTTTCAG
>CAYGZI010000033.1:0-18524 GCA_964354245.1 uncultured Planctomycetaceae bacterium | reverse complement strand
GTGACCCAGAAGGCACCCGGGCCACCCGCCACCCGCCACCCGCCACCCGCCACCTCTTCCCTCACCCCCGCCGCCCCGGAGGAGATCGACGTCGAGGAGTACATCGCCCGCGAGGGCCGGAAGGCCCGACTGGCCGCGTCGATCGCGATCCTGGCCACTGAGCCGTCGCTGAAGGAATACAAGGAGCGGGCGGAGCGGTATCTTGCCGAGGCGTATCCCGACGCGCCGCCCGGCGGCCCGATGCCCGCGGTTCCACTGCAAGTTCCTCGCAAGGAGACCAAGTCGTGAAGAAGGCGTTGTTTGCCATTGCTGTTTTTTTGACCGTCTGCGGGATCGCAGCGCTCGTAGGCTGGGGCGATAGCCCCAGCGCCTCATGCGCACAGATCCCAGGGAAAGCTGGGGCTGCGCCCCAGCCTACGGCTGCGCTCCAGCCTGCGGCGTCTGCGGCGAAAGAGGCGGGCGCCAAAGACGCCAAGCCGGCTACGGCCTTGAAGCATGAGTCGGTGATCCCGAAGCGCGAGCTGGTCTTCGACCAGTCGGAGGATGAAGTGACGTGTTTATACTTTCCCTCCGCGGCGGCGGGCGAGGTCGCGAAAATGGTGCAGGAGGAGCGCTACGTGGCCTCGGTCGTGCTGAAGTTTGGCGTTCCGGACTCTGGTCCAGACCAAGGCCCCTACTCGCGTGGTCTCCCCCCCTCGTTCTACCACGTGATGGAACGGCCTTGGGAACACCCTCAAGAGGATAGCGATTCGTTCTTGGACTTACGATCTTTGGGATCGCCGTCGCTTCGACTTTCTGAGGTTGCCTTCAATCGTCTGGCTTCCAGGGTCCCTGCGGAACGATTGCCGCCGAGTGACGTGATCGAGATGCTGGCGAGCCAGTTACGTTTGCGGTCGGTTGGCGGCGGGTCTGCCTTGCCAGAGGAAGTCCGAGCAATGCTGACAGAGAAGGCCCAAGCTCTCCTGAGAGCCCGAAGGGCGGGCACGGGCAGGCCGTCGCAGGGGGGGGACTTCAGCGAGCCGATGTTCTCGCTCTCAGCCCGCGCTCCGACCGCCGACCGCGCGAAAGACCTGGTCCGCGCTCTTCTGGTGGTGTTCGACTATGGCGCTTCGGTGCCGAAATATGAGAACTACGTCGAATTGAGGCAATACTACGAGTCCAAGCTGCCCGAGTGCCAGGCGGCGGCAAAGGGCCCCGAGGAAAAGTACACGGAAGCCCAGAAAGCGTTGGAGAAGTTCAACGAAGCGGCGGCCAAGGACCGGCTTACGAAGGAAGAGCTTGCCGCTCTCATCTCCCAGCAGCGATTGATCGCCGTCGAGGAGGCGGGCCTTAACGCGCGGATCGCCGCCAGCGACAGAATCCTGAAGGAGCGGAGACAGAACAAGATTCCCCTTTCGCGGGTGGAACACGTAGAGATCGCCAAGACCGTGGCCGAAATCGAGCTGGTCGGTCTGGCCGCCAAGCGCGCCGCCATTCAGGAGATTGTGGATAGGGAGCGCAAACGGACGGAGCTTACCGCCAACAGAAACACTCTTGCCGAGCAACTAGCCTACGCCAAGAGAGGCGTGGAGGAGGCCAAGCGCCGCCTGGCCATGTACAGCACAGCCGTCGAGCAGAAGATGCCCTTCGCCGAGGTGGAAGGCAAGGTCTTCATTCGCCGCATCAAGTGGGAGGAGCGCACACCGCCGTCGGGGCCGCGTTCGGGTGCTCCGTCTCCTAGCCCTAGAAGCCCGGCGACGCGCGGGAAGTCCAAGTAGCCTTCCCCTCGTGCCCAAGCTCTGCTTGGGCACGCACTTTCCGGAAGCTCCGCTTCCATGACACGTCGCGGCCCCGGCGCCCCCGATTGAACTCAGGGCCGCCGCGTTCTATGATTCTGGCAGAGGGCAGAAGGCAGTAGGCAGACGGCAGTGGGTAGCACGGGCACGACCGCTCTGTGACCGCTGCCGTCAGCCGACTGCCAACTGCCCTCCACCGGGCCGACACGGCCCGGCTCTGACAACTGCCCTCTGCCTACTGCCTACTGCCTACTTCTTCCCATGCCCCGATCCAATACCGCGACCCACGGCCAATCCATCGGCGACTACCTGATCGCGCGACTGCTGGAGTGCGGAGTCCGCGACGTCTTCGGCATCCCCGGAGACTACGTGCTGGCCTTCTACGCCAAGCTCTCCGGAAGCCCGCTCCGCCTGGTGGGCTGCACCCGGGAGGATTGCGCAGGGTTTGCCGCCGACGCCTACGCCCGGGTGAACGGCATCGGGGCGGTCTGCGTGACGTATTGCGTGGGCGGGCTGAACCTCTGCAACCCGGTCGCCGGGGCGTATGCCGAGAAGTCGCCCGTGGTCGTGATCAGCGGGGCCCCGGGCCTGCGCGAGCGGATCAATAACCCGCTCTTGCACCACCGCGTGAAGGACTTCCGCACGCAACTGGACGTCTTCCGCCGACTGACCGTGGCCAGCACGGACCTGACCGACCCCTCGATCGCCTTCCGCGAGATCGACCGCGTGCTGGACGCAGTGATGCGCTACAAGCGGCCGGGCTACATCGAGCTGCCGCGGGACATGGTGGACGTCGTTCCCGAAGGCTCGCACCCTCGGGCCTTGCCCCGGCCTGCAAGCGACCCGGACGCGCTGGCCGAGGCCCTGGCCGAGGCTGCGCGGCGGATCCAGGCGAGCCGCCAACCGGTGATCGTTGCCGACGTGGAGCTGCACCGCTTCGGACTCCAGCAGGAGCTTCTCGCTTTGGCCGAAGGGGCGGGCATCCCGATCACCACGACGATCCTGGGCAAGAGCGTGATCAGCGAGCGCCACCCGATGTTCGCCGGCCTCTACGAAGGGGCGATGGGGCACGAGGAGGTCACTCGGTTTGTGGAGGAGAGCGACCTGGTGCTCCTCTTGGGGGCGTTCATGACGGACATCAACCTGGGGATCTTCACGGCCAATCTCGATCCGGCCAGGTGTATCTACGCCACCAGCGAGGCCCTGCGGATCAGCCACCATCATTTTCACAACGTGCTCTTGTCCGACTTTCTCAAGGGGCTCGCCGGGGCCGGACTCAAGGTCCCGCCGCGGCCGCTCCCCCCGCGGCCCCGCGCGGAAGATTGCTTCGAGCTCCGCCCCGACGCGACGATCACCATCGGCCGCCTCATCGGCCGGCTCAACCAGTTCCTCAACGAGTCGATGGTGGTGATCGCCGAGGCGGGCGACGCCCTGTTCGCCTCCACCGACCTGGTGATCCACCAGCAGACCGAGTTCATCGCCCCCGCCTACTACACCTCGATGGGCTTTGCCGTGCCCGCGGCCTTGGGGACGATGACCGCCCGGCCCGACCTGCGGGCCGTGGTCCTGGTCGGCGACGGGGCGTTCCAGATGACCGGCATGGAGCTTTCGACCATCGTGATGCGCGGCCTGAGCCCGATCGTCATCGTCCTGGACAACCAGGGCTATGGCACCGAGCGGCTGCTCTTCCCGGGCGAGTTCTCGTTCAACGACGTGCAGCCCTGGAACTACCACAAGCTGCCGGAGGTCTTGGGCGGCGGCACGGGCTACGAGGTCCGCACCGAGGGCGAGTTCGACCACGCCCTGCGCTCCGCCTGGGCTGACAGCCGGGGAATGAGCCTGATCCACGTCCACCTGGCCCGCGACGACTTCAGCGACGCCCTGCGGCGGATTGCCCGGCGGCTGGGCACGCGGGTGTGACGCGCAGTAGGCAGATGGCAGTAGGCAGTTGTCAGAGCCGGGCCGTGTCGGCCCGATAGAGGGCAGCGGTCAGCCGTCAGCTTCTTTGTCGCCTTGGGGCCCTTGCTGCGGCGGGATCGGCCTGGATGGCCGGCGAAGGGCCTGCCAGCAGAGAGCGGCAAGGGAGAGAATGAAGATCGGCAGGGCCGCCACGTACGGCCAACGGAAGCATCGCCAAGTGCTCTCGCGCACGACGGCATCGGGCAGGTCCACCGTCTCTCCGCCGCTTACGGTCGCGAGGGCCTTGAACTGCTCCTTGTCGAACCCGGCCGGGAGCAAGTGGGTGCTGTTGTCGGCCATGGCAATCCAAGAGCCCTTCACCTTGCGATCCTCGTACGAGGCGTGGATGCCCGCCAGCCGGTTTTTGGCATCCGGTTGGTCGGCTGCCGCGTCGGTGCGGAGGACCTCGTCCAGGCTCAGATCGCGCGGCTCCATCCAGCGGATGTCGGCATCGGCGGTCTCGACCACGAGGATCGTCTTTTCGCGGTCGTCGCGGATGTCTTCCAGCCGCCGTAACTTGGCGCCGGGCCATGCCGTGCCGGGCCCGGTCACCGCCACGTAGGTCGTCATCAGCGAGGGCTTGCCACCGGAGGACGGCACAGTCGGGCAGCAATAGCCATACGGCATCTTCTCGGCCAACAGGCGGTTCTTGGGGCCGTCCCAGGGCTCGTTGAAGTCATACTCCCTGTGGAGCGGGGTCTGTTCCATGAACGGTAGTATGAGCACGCGCCAACTGTGCCACGGCTTGCCGTCCGGACCCCGGACAAAAGCGGGGGGAAAGCAGCGATTCTGGTGTTCGTAATTGAGCAGCGCCAGGGCAATCTGCTTCAGGTTGGAGTGGCACTGTCCGCCCCCGACGCGCGGCTGGTCGGTAAGCGTCGGGACGATCAGGCCGATAAGAAGCAGAACAATGGTCAGGACGGCGACAAGCTCCGCCTTGTGCTCGATTCGCCACAGAAGGACTCCCAGGAGGATGACGAGCGGACAGGCGGCAACCAGGACGCCCCTGCCTCCAAAGGCCACCACCGACGCTGCCGCGAAGATGAGTACCAGAACGAGCGTGCTCAGGCGGTACCGCATTGCATGGTCCTCCCCATTCGTGCGCAGCATCGGTCTCCGCAAACGTCGCACCGTCACGATTGTAGGACGGGTTGACAACGCGACGGGCTGGAAGCCCATCCTACGGGGCGACGGGCTGGAAGCCCGTCCTACATTTTGCCCGCCGCGACCAGCCGGGAAAAATGTGCGAACGAGCGATCGTAGGTCCGCTCGGCATCCGGGGGAAAACAGCATCCCGGCAGTTGCCGGCTCCGCAGGTGATAGCGCAGACACTCGCAGCATAAGCCCTTGCGCGAGCACGAATCGTAGGTGCAGGCACAGCCCGCCTGGTTCTCGGTCTTCTTGCACTCCATCAAAGACTCCCTAATCCCCGATCCTCAATCTTCAATCCCCAACCCCTGAACCCTGAACCCTGAACCCTTCCTCTATCCCCAGCCTTCGGCCGCCAGGGCGTCGTGGAGCTCGTCGGGATGGTGGCGGCAGTGGAACTCGATCTTGCTCGACTCGGCGTGGGCCTTGCTGTAGGGCCAGCCGGCGGCCATGCGGTTGCGCTCGTGGAGCTCGTGCAGGAGGACGCAGCCCCGCTCCTGCTCCAGGATGTCGTCGTCGATCCAGACCTCGTTTTGCGGCACGAATTCGTAGACGTAATCGTGCCCCCCGGCGGTGAAGTCGATGTCGAACACGCTCCGCACCAGGCGCCCGTTGACGATCCAGACGCTCACTCCGCTTTCGAGCTTCTTCCAGAGGCGGACGTGGACGTCCTTGCCCTCGGGGAGCTTCTTGCCGCCGCCGGTCAAGCGGCGCACGTCGCCGGCGCGGCGGCGCTCGCGGCGCTCGGCCCGGTCGGCCTCTTCGATCGCCTTCTCGTAGGGCACGCCCTTGGCCATCAGCGCGTGCTCCACCAACAGGTGCTCGACGAAGAAATGCCGCTCGTCGTTGGTGGCCTCGCGGTCGATCCACAGTTGGTCGCGCGGGATGAAGGGAAAGCGGTAATGCTGGCCGAAGTTGGTGAACTCCTCGTCGACGTGGCCGCGGATATACGCGCCATCGACAATCCACACGTGCAGGTTTCCCCGCTCTTCTACCTTCTCAAGGTACGGTGGCTTCAATGCGTTGGTTCCCATGGCTAAAGCTTCGGCAAGTAGCATCAGCGAAGATAACCACAAAGGCACAAAGACACGAAGGAGAAAGATAGAACGAAGACTTCCCGGCATTCTCTGCGGCTCCGCGGTTTTCGGGGCATTCCTTCCACCTGGTCTTCTGTCTCCTGTCTCGTCTTTCCTTCCTCCTTGCTTCGTGTCTTTGTGCCTTTGTGGTGTTATCCCCGCTTTCCCATCGGCCGCAGCCGGCGGAAGGCTTCGGAGCAGGCCCGGTAGTTTTCGGCCGACATCCCCATGCAACTATACTCTTCCACGTAGCCGATGAATCCGCCGGCGGGCGTGCCCAAGAGGTCGAAGAGCCGCTCGGCCTCGGCGTAGATTTCGTCAGTCGTGCCGGAGATGGAGACCGTCTGATAGCTGATCGGGATCAGAAAGCACTGTTTCCCGCGGAGCCGCGCAGAGACGGCCTCGACGTCCACCACGTTCGGCTGCGCGATGTTCAACACGTCGGCGCCGATCTCGTGAAAGTCCCCGGCCAGCTCGGTCAGATTGCCGCAGCAGTGGAACCAGACTTCCAGGCCCAGCTCGCGGGCCAGGGCGAATTGCCGGCGGTAGCGCGGCTTGAAGAGCTTGCGCCACAGGCCGGGCGAGATCATCAGGCCGCTTTGCGTACACCAGTCGTCGGCGAAGTGGATGCCGTCGAAGCCGCGGCGTGCGGCCATGCGCATCACGTCGCACTCCCAGTCGAAGATCGAATCGAGGAGCCGCCCGGCCCTCTCCGGCTCGGTAAGGAAGTCGGTCATCGAGTTCTCGAAGCCGCGCAAGAGCATGTAGACCGTGAAGCCCGACAGATCGAGACTGGCCAGGCGATAGCGGTCCTCGCACAGTGCAAAGAACGCGGGGGCGCGGGCCATGCGCTCGGACTCGCGGAGCGGCGGGGGGCGGAGACGCCCGGCAGCGTCCCAGTCGGGAAGCGAGATGGTGGTCGGGTGGCCCATCGTGCCGTCGTCGAGCTTCTCCAGGCGGTAGCCCCACTCGTTGGCGCCGCGGCTCGCTTCGCCGGCCGCGTCGAGCGAAAGGTGGTAGACGATGGCGTCGCCCTCGGTCTGGTCGCAATTCACGAACCAGATCGGGATCCGCTCCGGGGAGCGGAAGTGAATCGCCTGACGGACGAGTTCCTTTCGCGATACCATGCCAGTTGTTTCATCCAGGAGGAATGAACCGCAGAGGCGCGGAGGCGCAGAGAATACGGAAAAGGTGAACGGAACGAGGGTCTAGTTACTTTTCATCTTCTCTGCGCCTCTGCGTCTCCGCGGTGTTCTTGGCATTCATTGTGTAGGCACCACACAACGGAAGCCGATCGTCGCGCAGCGGTCCAGGCCCGGGTCCATGAGAATGAACTTGGCGTGCGACTCGATCGCCTGCGGGCCGCCGGGGAAATACCAGACCGAGCCTTGGGCCTTGTAGCGGCTCCCGCCGCGGAGCATGACGAACCGCGTGTGCCCGTCGTCCCGTTGGCTCTCGGTCCACTCGAAGACCTCGGCGTGGGCAAACCGCTCGCCGTGCGATTGGGCCGCGTGCTGCCACTCCCATTCGGTCGGTAGACGCTTCTTGGCCCAGGCCGCATAAGCCCGGGCGTCGTCGAGGTCCACGTATACGACGGGTTGGTCCTGGATCGCGGGCGGGCACGCGGCGCCGCCCCAGTGGTCGAGGAACCGGTCCCGGCACCGCGGCGCGTAGCCGGTGGCCTTCAGGAAGGCGGCGAATTGGCCGTTGGTGACCGGCTTGGGGTCGATGGAAAACAGCCCGAGCGTGGCCGTCATCCGGTGCTCGATGGCTTGCTCGTGGGGGGTGCCGATCAAGAAGCGGTCCCATTGTGCGGGCGGAGTACCGGGATCGGGATAGCAGCCGCACTCGCGGCGCGTATGGCGCACGCGGAACGCGAGTTGGCCGCCTTCAACCTTCAACATGCCTGCCGCGGTGGCCGGACTTGCGGGCGCAGCGAAAGGCGGCTTCTTGGGTTCGACCACTGGTCGGGCTCGAACGTAGGCATCCTTTTCAGGCCGCGGAATAGGACGCTGGGCCTCTTGGCGCTGGTTGGCCAGCAGCGCGGAAAGCTCTGGTGACGGCCCCTTGTCTCGGACGGCCACGATTGCCCCAAACCGATCGATGGGGAGCCGCAGGCGCACGCGGGTAGGCCCAAAGGGGACAGTCCCGTTTTCGCTGCGCGAAAACTGGGACAGTCCCCCGGCCCGCTGCGGCTCCAGCGGCACGCCGCGCCATAGATCGAAGAAGCGATCCTGTCTGTCCTCGACCTCCAAGACGGGCGCGTCGACTGTCCGGCTGTTTTGATTGACGATCGTCCAGAGCCGCACGCCGTTGCCTTGCCAGCAGGAGGCATAGACCTTTTCCGCCAGCGTCGGATAGTACGGCAGCCACTCCCCTTCGGACAACAGGGCCGCGAAGGCCCGCAGCACCGGGGCCATGCGGCGCAGGGTGGCCCGATCTGCGGCGCTCCAGGGGTTCCAATAGCCGAAGATGTTCTCCCATACCAGGATGCCGCTGCCGTTGAGCCAAGCGGCGGCCAGCTCGTCCTGGTGCGAGCGGTCCCAGCGGCGGATCTGGTGCTGCACGTGGCGCGGCTCGATCCACTTCAGGTGCAGCACGCCGATCTCGGGAAACGCCGAAAGCCCCTGGGCCCAGGACCCGCTGCACCGCTCGATCTGGGCGATCGAGGGGTGCCCCTCGGGCTCGAAGGCCACTCCCCGCCGCGCGGCGTCCACGGTCTGGCGGAGCCGACCGGGGGCGACGGACATGGTGTCCAAGAAGATGCCGTCGGCCTCCAGGGCGGCTACGAGGCGGGCCAACGCTTCCGCGTCCGGCTCCTTCTCGCGGCGCGTGCCGGTGTCCCAGGGGTTGTAGGGCACGAAGACCTTCACGCCGCGGCCGTGGAACTGGCGCACCGCCCCGCGCGCGCCCTCCAGCCCGCCGGGCATGTCGCGGAAGAACTCGAACTGGTTGCGGTCGTCGGCGCCGATCCGCGGATAGGCGTGCCAGAGGACGACCGAGTCGTATCCGCCGGACTCGCGCCGGGCCTCGTCGCACAAGGCCCTGACGCGATACTCGCGCCTCTCGGGGTCCCAAAAACTGCGGTCGTAGACGAACAAGAAGCCGCAGACGAAGTTGCGGGTCATCCAGCGGAGGTCGTCGCGGCGGTAGATCGAATCGTCGAAGGCCGCCTGGCCGGCGCCGCGGAACCGCTCCCGCACCTCGACGCGATAGGCCCGCAGCCGGTCCAGCCAGGTCTTCCAGTCCTCGCCGGCGCGGGGCGGGGCAATGTAGTGGGGGTTGTGGCGGATACCCGCCAATCCCGCCGGAGGAAGCTCCTCGCCGGGCGCATCGCCAAGCAAGATGAAAACGAAGATGGCTGCAAGAGGACGGGCAATCCGGCACATGCCCATCATCGTAGTGATCGCGCAGGGAGAAGGCAATCAGCCGCCGGCAATCAGCGATCCAGCGAGGCCGGCACGGCCATCAGCGAGACGGGCTCGGCCATCCAGCTCGCGCCAAACGGGCGATCCGGCTCCGCCGCAACGAAGGCCGCACTCCCGTCGGCGAAGAGGACGTTCGGTCCCCACGCCGAATCGCTGAAACCACGGTGTCCGGGATTCGGAGCGGTAAGCCAAAGCACGGGCACGTCGAGAGACGCCTGCACACCTCGCGGGTCCCATGCCGGCGGGCCGCCGGACGGGGTGACCGCGGCGAGCACCAGAGGGGCATTGGATTGGAGACTGACGGGGGCATCGCCGCCGAGCCCCGAAAAAGGCAATTCCGGGTGAGCCTGACGAAGCTGCGCAACACCCAGCCCGAGTTGACGGAGATTACCCTGGCACGCCATCATCCGGGCATGGTCGCGGTTTTTCTGCACTGCGGGGAAGATCAAGAGGGAGACGGCCACGAGGATCGAGGCGGCGACGGTCACATCGACCCAGCTCCAGCTTGCGGTCGAGCTGGGCGGGACCACGGCGGGACTCATGCGACGGGCCCGCCATGGGGCCCGGGGCCCGCAAGCCAAGGCTTGGACAATGGGCTCCGCGGCAGGGGCGGCCAGCAAGGCCACCTTCTGACATGTGCGCGAAGCCAGGCCCGCCGGCGGCGCGTATGTCCGCTGTGCCAGGCGCAGCGGCTGGAGGCTCTCGCGCACGGCGGCCAACTCGGCCTGCCACTGGGGATCGGTCTGGAGCCGCCATTCGACCCGGCGCCGCTCGGAGTCGTCCAGGGCTCCGATCAAGTACCCTAGCAATTGCTCTTGGACGTGATGCGCCATACCGTGGAAGGTCCGCTCAGGCTGGGGCCAGCGACTCGTTGAGGCGATGAATCGCGGCGTGGAGGCGGCTCTTGACCGTGCCGACCGGGACGTTCAGCACTTCGGCCGCCTCGCGGTACTTCAACCCCTGGTAATACACCAACAGCACGGCCCGACGAAGGGGCTCGGGAAGGCGCTCGATGGCCTGCCGGACGTGCCGGCCTTCTTCGGCCGCCTGGAACTGTTGGCCCGGGTCCGCTTCGTGGCCGTCCAACAGGTTCATCAGGGTGCTCCCGTTTCCATCGTCGTCCGGGTCTTCGCCACGGCGGCGATCCAGGCTGGTCAGGCGGTGACGGCGGTTGCGCCGCTGGGCGTCAATGGCCTGATGGGTCGCCACCGTGTACAGCCAGGGGCGGACCCTCCGCCCCGGGTCAAACTGGCTGCACTTCAAATGGACCTGGAGGAACGTGGCCTGGAAGGCGTCTTCCGCCATCTGGGCGTGGCCGAGGTAGTTGCGGAGGTAGTTGTACAACTCCGCCTCGTAGCGTTCGACCAGTTCCTGGAAGGCATCGCGGTCCCCCTCATTGCGGTAGGCGAGGAGGAGTTCCTCGTCCGTCCTCCGGCCGCAAGAAGGAGGCTGCTGGACAGCAAGCCGTTTGGTTGGGATCGTGCTGTTCATGTTCTGTTACGGGCTGGTCGGCAAGAAGGTTCGACGTACACCGACAAGCGCTGCTCCCGAACGGGGTCGCGACGAGCTTCTTTGCCCTCCGATAGGGGCCATTTTAGCAGGTTCGTCTCGCGGTGTCTCTTAGAAACCGAAGGCTCGGAAGGGGAAAAGACGCTGCGAAGGGCAGCTTGCCAGTGACCCGTCGCATAATGCAATTGGCGTGCCAACTCGCTACAGGCCGCAAATCCGGACCTTCCGTAATACGGAGCCGCGGTTGGAAGTGCAAGCGAGGGTTTAGCTTGCGCGCGAGCGCGCCGGACCTGGCGTCGGGACGGGGCGAAGCCGAGGGGACTGCCACCCTGGTGCAAAGTATGCCCTGGGCTACAAACCGGGACATACCGGGCGCGAAGGGTTATTGCACCAATTTTCGCAGACAGTTCTGTAAATAAGCGATGCTGTCGCGGGCCAGGCTCTCGACGCCCGGGGTGTAGTCGAACACCTCGACCGAGACCCAGCCCCGGTAGTCGATCTCGCCCAGGGCCTGGAGGATGGGCACGAAGTCGAGGTCGCCGAATCCCGGCCCCCTGCGGTTGGGGTCGTTGGCGTGGAAGTGGGCCAGGAGCATCCGGTGCCGGCGGATCAAGTGCGGAATGGGCATGTCCTCGGAGGCCATGGCCTTGCAGTCAAGGTGCAGGCGGACCTGGGCCGAGGCGACCTGCTCGACCAGCTCCACGGCGTCTTCGGTCGTGACCAGGAAGTTGGTTTCCTGTGGCCCCAAAGGCTCCAGGGCCAGCGTGGCGCCGGTTTCCTCCAACACCGGCACGACGGAGCCGAACACCTCGGCCGCGTACTGCATCCCCTGCTCTCGCGTGACGCCCGGCAAGAGCTGCCGCTGCTGCGGCGAGCCGAACACGAGGAGATGCCCGCCCAGGTCAGCGCAACACCGCGCCAGCTCGGCCAGGTAATCGGCCGTGCGGCGGCGGGTTTGGGGATCGGGGCTGGTGAGGTGGAGGCCCTCGGTCTTGGCCAAGAGCCAGTGCAGCCCGATCACCTCCAGACCGGCCGCTTCGGCCGCGGCCCGCACTTCGGCACGCTTCTGCGGCGCGATGTCGGTGACGCGATTGGCGAGGGTGAACGGGGCGATCTCGACCCCGGTGTAGCCGCACTCGGCCGCAAAGGCAAAGGCCCGGTCCAGCGGCCAGTCCTGAAAGGTCTCGTTGCAGATGGCGAGTTTCATGGTGATCCCTGCACCCGGCAGGTGGTAGGTGGAATGTGGTAGGTGGGGATCTCGTTGCAGATCGCCAGTTTCATGGTGATCCCCGTTTGGAGCTGACGGATTCGGAGTCTTCAGGAGGAACTCCCGGCAGGGTCCGCTGTCCGGACGAGCTTCCGTCTCTTTTCTTGCGCGGTCTCGGAGGCGTGGTCAAGCGGTCGAGCCGCCGCCCGTCGGACGTGCTGGGAACGCTCTGCAGGGGCTCCGCGGCCCCTTCGAGCGGGTCGCCGTGCCGAGTGCCGCTGAGCCGCTTCTTGATCTGACGGACGTACTCGGCGGAAAGCTCGAATCCCAGGAACCGCCGGCGGAGCTTCTTGGCCACCGCCAGCGTCGTGCCGCTCCCGGCAAACGGGTCCAGCACCAGGTCCCCTTCGTTGCTGCACGCCTCGATGATCCGGCCCAGGAGCCGCTCGGGCATCTGGCAGCCGTGCCAGCCTGCCCGCTCGGCGAAGGTGCCGCAGACCCGCGGAAAGTACCAGGTGTCTTCATCGGGCCGGAAGCCTTCGGGCAGGTCTTGCGGACGGAGGATCCACGTATCATCCGGCAGCCGGCCCTTGGGGTTGGCCCGGCGGTCGGCATAGACCAGTTGCCGGGCGGAGGGGACCCGGATCGCGTCGGCGTTGAAGGTGAAGGCCTTCGGGTCCTTGACCATGTAGAAGAGGTGGGCGTGGGAGCGGCTGAACTTGTTGGTGCAGTTGACGCCGAAGGTGTAGTACCAGACGACCCAACTGCGGCAGGTCAGTCCGTGCTCCTTTTGGAGCATGACCTTCAGCTCGGCGGCATACTCGTCGCCGATGGCCAGCCAGAAGGTCCCGGTGGGCTTGAGCACGCGCACGACCTCGGCGGTCCAGTCGCGGCTCCAGGCCAAGTAGCGGTCGCTCTCCAGCCGGTCGCGGTAGACGTCGTAGTCGTAGCCGATGTTGAAGGGCGGATCGGCGAAGACCAGATCGACGCTCCCGGGCGCGAGCCGCTTCATGCCCGAAATGCAATCCTGGTGATGGACAACGTCCAGTGAAGTCCTCAAGTACTTCTCCTCCCGGTCTTCGAAAGGGCTGTCCGCTGCCTCGGACCCCTCGGCCACCATCTTACCGGAAGGAGGCCGCCGTGCAAGTACATTGGCGCGCGGGTACCATGCCCACGTCTTCGTGGGCATGACGGGAGGGGGATCGGCAAGGCGTGGTGACGCGGCACCGGACGCGGCCACCAAGACGTGGCCATGCCACCCTGCATCACGGCTTGCCGATCTTCGTGTCGATCTCGTCCCGCGTGTCCGACGCTTCCCGCCGGCGCAGGTAGAGCTTGATCGGGACCTCGCTGAAGGCGAGCTTGTCGCGCAAGACGCCGAGCAAGTACCGCTGGTACTGCGCCGACAGGGCGTGCGGGTCGTTGCAGAAGAAGACGATCGTGGGCGGCTGCGTGGCCACCTGCGTGGCGTAGTAGATCTTGGGCCGGCGCGTGCCGCACAGCGGCGGCGGCGAATGCTCGATCGCAGCGCGGATCACCCGGTTCAGCTCGGCCGTGGGAATCCGGCTCCGCGATTGGGCGAAGATCGCCTGGGCGTGGTTCAGCAGGGCCTTCACGTTCTTGCCGGTGCGGCCGATAATGAAGGCAATCGGCACGTACCACATGGTGCGGAACGTGTCGCGGAGGTAGCCGACCCAGCGGTCCATCGAGATCGTCTCCGCCACCAGGTCCCACTTGTTGACCACCAAGATGCAGGGCTTGTACTGCTGGGCCACGTACTCGCAGAGCTGCTTGTCGACCTTGCTGACCCGCTGGCTGGCGTCCAGGAACAAGAGCACCACGTCCGCGCGGCGGATGCTCCGCTGGGCCCGGTGGACGCCGTAGAAATCGACGTTGGTGAAGACGCTCCGCTCGCGGCGGAAGCCCGGCGTGTCGATGGCCACGAAGGCCTTGCCCTCCAGCTCGAAGCGGACGTCGACGCTGTCGCGCGTGGTGCCGGGCACTTCGCTGACGATCATCCGCTCGGCCTGGGCCAGCGTGTTCACCAGCGTGCTCTTGCCGGTGTTGCGGCGCCCGACGATGGCCACCTTCAGGACCGGCTCCTCGACGAACACCTCGTCGCCCATGGGCGGCGGCAATCGCTCGCAGATCGCGTCGACCAGCTCCGATTTCCCCCGCTTCTGGTCCGCGCTGACGGCAATCACCTTCCGGCCCAGGCGGTAGAACTCCTGGGCCTGCGCGTCCAGCTCCGGGGTGTCGGTCTTGTTGGCCGCGCAGAGGATGGGGACGCTCACGTAGCGGAGCCGCCGGGACACCTCTTCGTCCAGCGGCAGGACACCCGCGCGGGTATCGACGATGTGGAGAATCAGGTCGGCGGATTCCAGGGCGGTTTCGATCTGCTGCTGGATCTGCTCGGTCAGGGCGTCGGGGTCTTCGACGCCCATCCCGCCGGTATCGACCACCTCGATGAAGCGCTCGCGCGCGAGAAAGCGGTCGTAGATCTGGACCAGGTGCGTGACCCGGTCGCGCGTGACCCCGGCGGCCGGGTCCACAACGGCAATCCGGTGGCCGACCAGCCAATTGAAGACGCTCGATTTGCCGACGTTCGGTCGGCCGACGATGACGACCTGATGCACACCCATCACCCACCCACCCGGGACGGAGTCTGCGGCGCCCCCGCGATTGCCCGAATCGCACCCTCTGGCGGCACTGACCCCCTGCCCCTGTTTTGCTGACACCTCCATAATAGTCAAAGTAAGACGCGAGGCCAGCAGTAAGTAGGACAGGCATCCTGCCTGTCCTGCCGTGGCACAGGCGGAAGTAGGATAAGCATCCTGCCTGTCCTGCCAGAATACAGGCTGGTAAGCCAATGCTACGGGAGCGCAGGCTAGAAGCCTGTGCTACAGGACCACAGGCTGCAAGCCCGTGCTACAGGGAGTCGTCCATGACGCAGAAGAAGCAAGTCTCCTCCGGTCGGGTGGCACGGATCGTTGCCCAGCAATTGGAGAGCCTACAACGGGCCGGGGTCACCCACTTGCGCAAGCCGCGCGCGACACCCCCCGCCCGTGCCCCTGCGTCACAGCGGCCCGGGGTCCCCCCGTCTGTCGCGTCGGCCGCCACGGCCGGATGCCGGATCGAACAGAGACTCGTCCCACAGGGGGCGCCCAAGGAGGGTCGGCCGATCGAGGACCGGGTGGAAGCCCTCGCGGCGATGGCCGCCAGAGTTGCCAAGTGTACGCGCTGCAACGAGTTGGTCCGGTCGCGCACACAGACCGTCTTCGGCGTGGGAAACCCGCACGCCCGCCTGGTTTTCATGGGCGAAGCCCCGGGAGAGGATGAAGATCGCCAGGGGATTCCCTTTGTCGGCCGGGCCGGGCAACTCTTGACCGACATCATCGTCAAGGGAATGCAGATGCGGCGGGAAGACGTCTACATCCTCAACACGGTCAAATGCCGGCCGCTGAACAACCGCGCGCCGACGCCCGAGGAAGCCGCCAACTGCCGCGAGTACCTCGATTTCCAACTGGAGGTCATCCGGCCCGAGTTCCTATGCTGTCTTGGGGCGGTGGCGTCGCAGAATCTGTTGGGGACCTCGGCGTCCATCGGCAGCCTCCGCGGCCGCGTCCACTTGTTCCAAGGCATCAAGGTGGTCTGCACGTACCATCCGGCCTACGTGCTTCGCTATCCGCCCGCCAAGCGCCAGGTCTGGGACGACATTCAGTTGCTGATGAAGGAGGTGGCAGTAGGCAGTAGGCGGTAGGCAGTCGTTTAGCCGCGGCACTTGTGCCGCGCTAGGAGGACCGAGCGATTCAGAGCCGGGCCGTGTCGGCCCGGCAAGAAGTAGACCATGGACGAACCACTCCCCAACACGTTCCGCTGCTACCTGGTCGCAAGGGACCCGGCCGGAATGGTCTCCGCTCAGATTGCCCAACGGCGGCTCGACGAGCTGCCCGAGGGCGAAGTGCTGATCCGCGCGGCCTATTCCTCGCTGAACTACAAAGACGCCTTGGCCGCCACGGGGCATCCCGGGGTCAATAAGACCTTTCCCCACGTCCCCGGCGTGGACGCGGCCGGCATCGTGGCCCAGAGCGGCGTCTACGAGTTCGTCCCGGGCGACCCGGTCCTGGTGACGGGGTTCGACGTGGGGGCCAACCGCTGGGGTGGCTGGGCCGAGTACGTGCGCGTGCCGGCGGAGTGGGTCGTGCCGCTCCCACGCGGGCTGAGCCTGCGGGAGAGCATGATGCTGGGCACTGCCGGTTTCACCGCCGGTCTGTGCGTGGATGCCCTGCAAAAGCACAATGTGGCCCCCGAGAGCGGCGAGGTGGTCGTCACCGGCGCAAGCGGCGGCGTGGGGAGCATTGCCGTCGCCATCCTGAGCAAGCTGGGCTACCACGTGGTTGCCGTGACCGGCAAGCCCCATACGCACGAGTATTTACAGAATCTGGGGGCCCGCGAACTCCTGGACCGCCAAGCCGTGGACGACCGCACAGACCGGCCGCTCCTGGCCCGGCGCTGGGCAGGGGCCGTGGACACGGTCGGGGGCAACATCTTGGGGACCATCCTCCGCGCGACCCGGCACGGCGGCTGCGTGGCTGCTTGCGGGCTGGCCAGCGGGAACAATCTGCCGGTGAGCGTCTATCCGTTCATTCTCCGCGGGATCACGCTGGCGGGGATCGACGCGGCCTGGGGCCCGATTCCGCTGCGGCACGAGACATGGGCCCGCCTGGCAGGGCCTTGGAAGCTGGACTGCCTGGACCGGATTGCCCGGTTTATCGAGATGGACGAGTTGCCCGGGAAGATCGACGAGATTCTCGCCGGGCGCGTGGTGGGGCGATATGCGGTGAACGTGTGTGGAGAGCGCTGACGCACGGCACAAGTGCCGCGGCTAAACGAAACCCATCTTCTGCCCACTGCCTACTGCCTACTGCCCCCGTGTACGAGACCTTCGAGCACACCGCCGACATCGGAATCCGAGCCCGGGCGTGTACGCTGAACGAGCTGTTTGCCGACGCCGCGCGGGGGCTATTCTCGGTCATCGTGGGCAATCCGGAGTCGATCCGACCGGTCGAGGAAGTCCCCTTCCGGATCGACGGGGATCGGGACGACGAGCTGCTGTTGGATTGGCTGGACGAGTTGCTCTATGCGTTTGCCGCCCGGCGCCTGGTGTTCTGCGATTTCGACGTTCGCGTGGAGGCGGGCGGACTGAATGCCACCGCCCGGGGCGAACCTATCGACCCCCAGCGGCATCATTTGGACGTGGAAGTCAAGGCGATCACGTACCACGGCCTGAAGGTCCAGCAGGATGGGGACGGCTGGCTGGCCGAGGTGATCGTAGACGTGTAGCAGGAAAAGGAGCCAACCCCATGCCCAAAGAAGGATTTCACGGACCCCTGGAGCGGATCGATGAGTGCTCCTGGCGGATCCCGAGCCGCTACAAGACCGGGATGCGGGTCGAAGGTCGGATCTTCGCCGATGACCGGCTCCTGGAGCAGGTCCGATCCGATCAGTCGCCCGAGCAGGTGGCCAATGTGGCCTTCCTGCCGGGCATCCAGATGGCCAGCCTGGCCATGCCGGACATCCATTGGGGCTATGGCTTTTGCATTGGGGGGGTATGTGCCACAGACCCCGCCGAGGGTGGGGTAGTTTCCCCGGGCGGGGTGGGCTACGACATCAACTGCGGAGTCCGGCTCATCCGAACCAGCCTCGATCAGAAAGACGTTCGGCCGCGGATCAAGGAACTCACGGAGGCCCTCTTCCGCCGCATCCCGGCCGGCGTGGGGACCGGCGGCCCGTACCTTTACGGCGGCAAGGAACTCAAACGGCTCTTGGCCGAAGGGGTCGGCTACCTCCTTTCGCTGGGCTTGGCCACGGAAAGCGACGTCGAGCACACCGAGGCCGCCGGTTGCCTGCCCGACGCCCAGCCCGACCTGGTCAGCCAGCGTGCCCTTCAGCGGGGAAGCGACCAGTGCGGCACACTCGGCTCGGGCAATCATTTCCTGGAAGTCCAGGTAGTTGACGAGGTCTTCGACGACCAGGCCGCCCGCGTAATGGGCCTGCGCCAAGGTGGTATCTGCGTGATGATCCATTCCGGCTCCCGCGGTCTGGGCTACCAGGTCTGCGACGACGCCCTGCGCGATCTCCGCAACGTCCCTGCCAAGTACGGCATCCAGCTCCCCGACCGCCAACTGGCCTGTGCCCCCGTCGATAGTCCGGAAGGCCGGGAATACCTCGGGGCCATGCGCGCGGCCGCCAATTACGCTTGGGCCAACCGCCAACTGCTGATGTGGCAGACCCGCGAGGTGTTTGCCGAGTTCTTCGGCGCCCCGTGGGAGTCGCTGCAAATGAGCCTGGTCTACGACGTGGCCCACAATATCGCCAAGATCGAAGAACACGTGATCAACGGCGTGCGCAAGACGGTCTG
>CAYGZI010000032.1:0-18692 GCA_964354245.1 uncultured Planctomycetaceae bacterium | reverse complement strand
GTCCCTTCCACGAACTCGACCCAGTAGCCGCGACCCTGCACCGCGCTGCCGATCAACTCCGGCAGGGTGGCCCGTTGTCTGCGCGGCGGTTCGATGCGCGCCGGAAACGGCCCCGGAAGGTCGCGGCGAGGCACGCTCACCACCCCCACGGCTAGTGGCAATTCCTCGGGTCCCGGGGCAGCCAGAAACGTCCCAACGACAGGGCGTGGTTCGTCGGCCCACCGGACCGCGGAGAGGTCGGCCGCTGGGATCTTCAGCAGGGCCACGTCAAAGGCCGGATCGAGGCCGACCACGCGGGCGGCCAGGACGCGGCCGTCCGGCAGCCGGCACGTTGGCTCCGCGGGAAGCTGGCTCGCCTTGGTCAAGACCCACCCTTCGGCCCCGACGACCGTGCCCAGCGCGACCACCTCGTCGCCGTCTTGGATGGCCACAACGCTCGACCGGCCTTGCTTGACGATTTCCCGGTATGCTGCCCGGAAGACAGCGCCCTGAGTCCATCGTTCTGCGGGAATCACTTCGGCTTTGCGGATGCGCTCCACGGATCTGACCAACATGTTTCGATCGACTTCCGCCAGTTCACCGCGGCGCATCGCGGCGATCCGCCCGCATATGAGTGAGTTGGTGGAGCTGGCGAAAGGGATGATACCCGTATAACGTTCTCCGAGAGACTCCCACAGCGTCTCCGGAACCAGGCTGTTCCGCACGATGCCGACCAGTCGCCCGTCGAGATCGAAGAACGGGCCGCCCGAATCGCCGCCGATCATAAGGCAATCCGAGACGAACGAGTCGTCCTGCGCGTACAGCACCCGGCCGGCCCGGACCACCGCGGCACGCTTGGGGTGATATCCCAAAGGGTGGCCGATTTTCAGGACCACCTCG
Organism: uncultured Planctomycetaceae bacterium; assembly: GCA_964354245.1. Taxonomy (GTDB): domain Bacteria; phylum Planctomycetota; class Planctomycetia; order Pirellulales; family Thermoguttaceae; genus CAYGZI01. The sequence goes on along the minus strand of CAYGZI010000032.1, from coordinate 17,813 downwards.
CCAAGTTTTGCTGTAGCTTTCTCATCCAGAGGCGCGTGCGGATAGGGTCCCGGCTCAATCAGGCGTAGCAGGGACAGGTCGAAGGTGCGATCCGCGCCGAGGAGCTCGGCCTCACGTGTGCGGCCGTCGTGCAGGATCACCTTCGTGCGCTGGCCGGGTTTGCGGCTCTTTTGATAGTCCGCCTGGTCCAGCATGTGACTCACGTGGTACTGGGACAGGACCAGGCCATCGGCGGTGATAATCACGCCCGAAGCGAACCCCTTGTCGCCGTTGGGACTAGACATCGCACCCTCGACGGCCACTACCGACGGCAGCGCCTTCTTGGCGGCTTCGCGGACGCGGTGCTCCAGCTCCTTCAGGGACGCCGCGCTCAGCGGCGTGCCAGGGTTTGACTCGGGTCCGTCCGCTAAGACGAACGTCGGCAGCCAGCAGCCGACGAGGACCGCAGAAAGCCACCGGCGAGTGACGCCGGCGAGTCTCCTGGTCCTTGGAAGCGAGCCCAGGATCATTTGCCGCAGAACGGGTTTCATAGTGCTTCTCCTTTGCCGCTCATCGCGGCTGTACGACTGGAACGCGTCCCCGCAACGCATCGCACGGCTGGCAAACCACCCGCGACGCGCAACAGACGCAATACGTGAAAACCCGCAACATCACCTGGGCCCACTCCCGCTAGCGCCAATCCAAACACCAGAGTGCCACACCCTCTGCACTGGCTAGTCTCAGCTCACCACAGAGACGGCCCGCGACATCCACGATGACGATCCGACCGTCTTGATCCTCTGGGCCCCCCTTCGAGGCCATGTTCTCTTTGAAGTTGGAGACCACAACGGCGATGTAGCGGCCGTCGGGTGACCAGCAGGCCATCTCCGGCACGGTACGTCCAACCTGGCCCAAGACCTCCCGGACCGTCGTCGCCTCGAAATCGATCACCCGAATGCTGAGGCGGCCCTTCTTCTCCGGCTCCATGTGCTTGTGCAGGACCCATCGCCCGTCCGGAGAGAACCGGGGATTCCAGTTGTAGTGGTAGCCTGGCCCGGTGAGTTGCCGTTGGCCGGTGCCGTCAGGGCGCATCACGTACAAATGCGCGCCTGCTGCCGAGTGAAAATCCCGGTGAGTGGCGAGCCACTTGCCGTCGGGCGACCAATCTTCCACATCGTGGAGTGGTGGAAGAGGCAACGGCTGGGGATTGGATCCATCCGCGCCGATCCGCCACTTTGCGGTTTCCTCACCCCAGTATTCCTCGCCGCGGTATTCACGCGGCACAGGGGCAGGAACCCCAACCACGAGCTCCTTTCCGTCGGGCGACCAGACCGCCGATGTCGCCTTGGAGAAGAGTTGGATGGGATTGGCACCGGTTTGAGCATCGCAAGCCCACGCCCCTTTGGGCGTTTTGTCTTCTGTAAAGGCCAACCTCTTGCCATCAGGGGAAACCCTCGGCGAGTCTCCCCGGTCGACGATCCGCGTCCAGTTCCCGGTCGACGGATCGATGGCAACGATTCCCTCGATGTGCTCGGGGTTGCCGCCGTCGGCCTTCGTCTTGAACGACGCGGCGGCGTAGATCCGGCCTGGCAGCTTCTCGCGGGGAAGCGCTCCCTTCCCCGGCAAGACTTCCATCGCCGGTGCGGGCAGAGGGGGGGCCTCAGGCCGTGGCGAGGGACCAGAGGTCTTGGCCGCGGGAGCGGCCCGCTTGCCCTTGTCGACGACCGGCGCGGGCTCCAGCGTAAGCCTCATGGACTGCTTCACGGTACCCTCGATCCAGGGAATCTTCCGCGACAGAGGCAGGTAGGGCGTGCCCGCGGGCGGCAACAGGCCTATGCCCAGGGACTCGCCATAGTAGGGCAACAGCCGGAAACGTCCGTGCGAATCGGTCCGGCCTTCCACTTCTCCGATGAAACCGCCGTCCGTAGTGGAGGTGAGAGCAACCGGAGCACCGGAGACCGGGCTCCCGGTGTCCCCGTAGACAACGGCGCCTTCGACGATGCGCGGCGGCGTAAGGTGAAGCGTGACCGGATCGGCATCCGGCTTGTCGCCGACTTTGAATTCCCACCATTGGCGTGCAAACCGCTCATCATCGACCTCCAATTGAAAAACGGTGTTGCCGGCAACGCCGTGGATTCTGAAACGGCCCTCGCCATCCGTGCGGACCGGCTCGGGCCAAGCCGGCATGTGTTCCGGGAGTGACCAGAACGTGCAAGGCTTCTCAACGCCCACTTCCGTCTTACCCATTTCCCGCAAGGACACCTTGAGCCGGGCAACGGGCTCTCCCTGGGGACCCAAAGCGCGGCCGCGCAGCGGCAGCTCGGGTCGAAGGCAGAGGGTCACCCTGTGCTCACCTTGGCCCGCGTCCAAGCACGACCAATCGACCGCGCATCCGGGCCGAAACGCGAACACCTCAACTGCTATGTCGTCCGGCGCGGCAGTGCGGCGGACGACAAGGCGAAAACGGCCTTGGATGTCGGTCTTCGCGTGGCCCAGCAACTCCGTCCTGGTAGCTCCGTGGCGGACATCGGTTTTCGGGCGGCGGCTGAGCGCGACGGCAACCACGTCGACCCCCGCCATCGGCTTCTTGCCTGCATCTACGGCCGCGCCCTCGACGAGGGTCGTTTCTCGCGCACCATCGGCGGGTGAAACGGAAACGACCTTCGGCCGGTCTACGGGGGCCGGCGTACCCGGGCGTCGCTCCAAGACCTTCCCCGGCGGAAGACCGGACTTCGCCCGGCTGCGCAACTGCTCCAGCGCGGCTGCCAGCACCGGGTCGCGGTCGCCGGTGAAATCGTCGGGCCGGGCCTCAATCTTCACGCGCGGCGGAATGCCGACGAAGTCGAACGGCTTGCCTTGCGGGTCCATGTCGATCCACTGCGGCAGATAGACGACGATCCCGGCCCCCGCCTGGACGAGGCGCGGATTGCCGCTCGAACCGCCCGTGCGGTCGCCGAGGGTGATCACCTGGGGGCATTGGGCCAGCATCAGGGCGAACGACTCGGCCGAGCTGCACGTCCTCTGCCCCTGGAGCATGACCACCGGCCCGACGTAGCGCCAGTCGCCGGCCGGCTCGCAAGCCCGCTCCTTCTTCGGCCCCAGGTCGGTGTGCTTGGGCCCGCTGCGAAACTGGCTCAGGCTGTAGACCCGGCGGCGATCGAGCAAACGGCCCGCGATCTGCCGGCCGAGCGGCTCGGAGCCGCCGCGGTTGTAGCGGAGGTCGAGGATCAGCCCCTTGGTGTCGCCCATTTTCCCGAGCACCTCATCGAACGCCTGCGGCAGCCCGCGGTCCACGAGCCCGAAGATGTTGATGTAGCCGACGGCGTCGCTCGTCCGGCCCCAGTTGAGGTCCGGTCCGGCCTGGGTGACGCCGCCGATCAGAGAAGCGAGGGCCCGCGGATTCGCGTTGAGCGGCCGATCGCGGTTGAAGCCCGGCACGTACTGCCCATCGACCTGGACATGCACGTGCAGGTCCTCCAAGTGATCGAGCATCTCTGAGATCACCCCGCCCAGGGTCTGGTTGTCCTTGGCGGCCGCGGCCCGCGGGCGATAGGTCTCGCGAAGCTTCGCCCAGTCGACCTTGGGCTTGATGGCGAACATGGCATAGTCGCGGTCGAAGGCATCCCACACCTTGTCGAAGACCTCCAGGGCCGCCTTGGCATCGAGCGGCTTAGGGGGCGGCAGGGGCCTTCGGCGGAAGGCGTCCACGTATCGGGCCTTGCCCGTTTCCGTGTCGAGCGAGTAGAACCGCCGCGGCCCCTCACGGGTCTCCAGGTCGAAGGTGAGCGACTCCTTCCGTGGGATCATCGGCCTGTTGTCCGCTTGCCAAGAGGCGGTCATTTTGTGCGCCGCCAGTCGCCTGGCGTGAGGCAGCATCGACGCGTCGCCCTGGCCCGCGACGATCCGCTCGGGGAACAGTTCGCCCAGCCGGGCCGGGTGGAACCGCAGCCAGACGCTCGTCACATGCTCCCCTTTCCCCGGCGAAGCGGCGAGGATTTCGCCCGGCTGGTCCGGAAAGACGGCCGCCCAGACCACGTTCAGCTCGTGACACCCGAAAACGACCTGAGAGGGTCCGCACTTCACGTGGAACTCGTCGCCCATGGCGTAGCTGAATTCCTTGAGCCGCCATATATCCTGGTTGCCACAGGTCCATTCGTAACCCCGCGGCTGCTCGCTGAAATCGAGTGTTGCCGGGTATCGCTTGGCCAAGTCGACAGCACGGGCCGAGGCGGGGACAAAGAGGCCCGCGCCGAACAGCAAGACAATAGCCGCCAGTCTTCGGTCCCTCATGTGCTTCTCTCCGAACTAAGGATTCCGCGCTTCGGTCATTTGCGCGTGAGCAGACTCTGTCGAAGGATAAATGCAATCGGAACGAGCATAATGACGAACGAACCGAACGGCCCATATGCCCAGACTGCGAAGAATGCGACGGGACAGAGGACTACGACAAGGGCGATGAAGAATCTGACGTCAGAAGGCGTCGGGGGCTGCGGTGCGGGCAAGCCTCTCCATCGGCGCACCAGACTCGGAGCGAAGGTTACCAGGATGAAGATGAGAGGGAGGGCCGCGAACAAAGCCCACCGCCACGGTGACAGCCCAGGCTGGCCGGGATGAATCAGTATCGAGTAGAGCAAGCCCATGGCGGTCAGTACGGCCACGCCAAGCAGGAGGTGAATAACAGTGTTTGCTTTCATTTTCGTGTGCCTTGGTTGGAAGCCCGGAAAAGGTGACAGGCACCTTTTTCCGGAAACGCCCGGAGGGTGGTTCGCACAAAAGGTGCCTGTCACCTTTTCGGGAGCACAACCGCGTATGCGGTTCCACTTAGCACAATCGGAACTCACCACCACGTCCGACAGCGTTCTCAGACCCGCTTCGAGCGTTGGCAACACCGCATGGCCGTCACCTCGCGGGTTCCTGTTGTCTAGGGAAGAAGTGGAGATAAGTAGCGTATATGTCTCGGCCGGGGTTGGACTCCAGGGGAACCGACCACACCTCGTTGCCATCCAGGCGGACATGGAGTTCGCCCGTGGTCGTCCGGTGCACGCCGTAGTTCCAGGTCGCGCGGGCCAGGTCCGGACCGCGCAGCTCAAGGAGCAAATAGAAGTCGGGGGCGGTCCCGTTGGCGACAAAGACGAAGATCGCTCCATCCTGGAGCCCCGACTCCGGATCGCGATAACGGTGAATCTGGCGCGCGAGCGCGCGGTTCTCCTCGCGAATGTTGCCCACATCGATCCGCGTGGCCGTGAAACGCCGGACCATCTCCTTCATTTGGCGCATGCGCTCGGTCTCGGTGGACGCCGGCTTGAGACCCTTGGACAACTCGCGCATCTCGACACCCGGCTTGGTCGACGACCATTCCCGCTCGCCGGGCCACCGCGCCTCGATCAGGCCGTCGGAAAGCGAAACCAGGCAGTACTCGTGCTTGGGAAAGCCGGGACGGCGCCAGCAGACCACCGTTTGCACTGCCGCCGGCCGTCCCTTGGTGCCGTAAAGCCACATGGTGCCGTCGATGGCGCCGTAATACTGGCTGTCGAAGCGGAGCACCGGCTCACCCACCAGTTTCGCAGGCATCTTTTCCGCACCTCTCAGATGCCAGACGTTCGTGTTCTCGGCAAGCCGGCGCATCTCATCCAGCCTCTTCTTGCGCTCTTGTTTGCCCTCCGCGTCGCCGGGGGCCTGCTCGCCAGCCGGGGCCGCTGCGCGCTCCTGTGCGACAAGCGTCAAGGCGGGACCCGCGCAGGCCCACGCGATCGCGACAAAGCCGACTACGCTCGGCAGTCGAAAGTACGGTTGCGTCGACATCATACATCTCCTGTGAAACCAAGGACTCCGTTACGCCAATCCTAACCGCCGGCGCCAGAGCCACTCGACGGTCAACAGCGCTAACAGCACAGCCAGAAGCCACCAGGCGCTCCAGACCTGGGCTTTCTCCACGCGGGGCGGGCCTTCCTTGTTCGGTAGCTCGCGGAGCGTGGCGTTGATCGTCTGCTCGACGGTCCGTGCCGCCTTGATGATCTTCGCGAGGATCTTCGAAGTCGGCATTCACGACACGGTACAACGACCGGCTGCCGCGCTCGCAGGTCATTTCTTGCCTCCGTAGCGCCAGTCCTCAGCCGAGATCGAGTTGTACCCGGTCACGGTTTGAACAGATCATCGCTCACGTCGTTGACCCGGGCTTTGCGCAATCGCATGTTGTAGGTGAGGGCGGGCTGGTTGCGCAGCTCGGGGGCGACCCACGCCGGCGTGCCCAGGGTCCAGGTGCTTTCCCAGGGAAGCCAACACCCGGGCGCAAACTCATCGAACTTCGAGTTGGTTCGCCTGCTCTCGAACACCGCATCCGCCCATTGTTCCCATTGGCGTGGCGCAAAGCCGAGCTTCGGGTCCAGCCAGATCTTCTCCAAAACCACCCGACGCTTGCCGTCCCGCTCGTCCTGCCGTTGGGCTTCCACCACGATGCACGCCGCGCCGTCCACCGCCTCTTCGTTGGGCAGGATGCGGCACTGCTGGTACAGCGCGAAGTTCTCAGGAAACCAGAACCGCTGCTGATTCTTCCGCTGTTGAGCGTCCGGTTGGGGATCGATCGGACGAAGGCCGAGTCCAGCCAGGTACATGGTGGGGGAGTAATACAAACTGGCGTTCGGGACCGGCAGCATGCGATTGGCGAACGCGTCCCAGTGGAAACATTGGCTCCCGTCAAACAGCCATCGCGACTCCGTCGCCTGCGTGCGTGAGAACAGATGGCCGGAACGCCCCTCCTGCTTGCGGGCCTCTCCGGACCGCCGTTGTCGTTCGGCGATTTGTGCCACCGACGGTGGCGAGTTCGGGTCGGCTACCACCTGGTCTTGCGGCACCAAGTGGGGCACCACTTCGGGTCCCAGCTCCTCGTTGAATCGCCTGGGGCCGGCGAAGGCGATTCGGTGTCGCTCCTGATAATCCCGATCAGCCAGCATGTTCCAAGCCATCAGCAACCGGGGTTCAACGTGGGCTTCCGCAACGACGTCGTATTCCACCAACAGGCTCTTGAACCGCTCGGCGCGTTCCGTGAGCTTCCGCTTCAGTTCGTCCAGAGTCAACGTCACCGGCTTGCCGGGCTTCGGCTTGGTCGGGGTGGGCGGGCTGGCCTGCAAGGCAAGTGCCTCCCGGTAGGCGGACCAGTGGCCGGCCAGCTTGCCGGACTTCAAGTCCGGAAGGAGTCGCTGGATGCAGTCGCCGGGAATTGCCATACACCCGTGCTTGCCGACGCGGGCGATGGTAATGCCGAGCGCCTTGCCGGCCAAATCGACGACGGGGCCGCCGCACTCGTAGTTCAAGATCGGCATGTCGTGTTCAAACACCGCGGGGAAGTCGTCCGCGCGCAAGCTCACGGACGAGGATTCCCCTTCGGCCCGCAGTCGCATGGTACACTCGAACGTCTTTCCTGCCCGGTGCACGCGGACCGGCACGCGCTGGCCGGCCCAATGCCCCTTGACGCAGTCGGCCAGGTCTTGATGGCGGCGCACGGGCTTGCCGGCGATCGTGAGGATGACGTCCCCCGGTTGAATCCCGGCCGCGGCGGCTCGCCCCTCCACGAATTCGACCCAATACCCGCGGCCCTGCACCGCGCTGCCAATCACTTCGGGCAGGGCAGCCGGCCTCTTGCGTGGTGGATCGACCCGCGTGGGAAAGGGCCCCGGCAAGTCGCGGCGAGGCACGCTCACCACGCCGACTGCCAAAGGCAGCTCCTGGGCTCCGGGAGCGGCCAGGAAGGTGCCTGCGGTCGGAGCCGGCTTCTCCGCGCACTCGATGGCACGCAGGCCCGTCGCCGAGACCTTCAGCAGGGCCACGTCGAAGGCCGGGTCGATGCCGGCCACCGCGGCAGCGACGACCCGGCCGTCCGGCAATCGGCACTTCGGTTCGGCAGGAAGCTGGCTCGCCTTGGTCACGATCCATCCGTCGGCCCCGACAACCGTACCCAACGCCACCACGTCCTGCCCGTCTTGGATGCCCACGACGCTGGAGCGTGCCTGCGCGACGACATCGCGAAAGGCGCTGAGCACGGCCCTGCCCTGGGACCATCGCTCCACCGGAAGCGTTTCCGTGGCCTTCCGGAGACCTTCCATGGACTTGGCCATCGCCGCCGCGTCGAAAGGCGGGAACTCACCCCGGCGCATCGCGTCCATCCGCGCGCGGATCAGCGAATTGGTGGAGCAGGCACAGAGGCGTACGATCCGACGGCCCATGTCAGCGGACTTCTGTAGTGTTTCAGGGATGACTTCAGGCATGGTGTCGTTCCGCACGATTCCCGCCAAACGCCCGTCGAGATCGAACAAAGGGCCACCCGAATCACCGTCTTCTATGAGGCAGTCCGGAACGAACGAGTCGTCACCCCAGTACAGCACGCGCCCGAGCCGGACGACCGGATCGCGCCCGGGGCGGTAACCCAAGGGATGGCCCAGTTTCAGCACCGGGTCGCCGAGTTGCAGGGCTGCCGTTTCGGCCAGCGGGGTGTAGGGATAGGGCCCCGGCTTTACGAGGCGGAGCAGGGACAGGTCGTAGGAGCGGTCCGCGCCAAGGAGTTCGGCCTCACACCGGCGGCCATCACGCAGGATGACCGTGACCCGCTCGCCCGCTTTGCGGCTTTTCTCCCAATTGAACCGGTCGAGCAGGTGGGTGACGTGGTATTGCGACAGGATCAAGCCGTCGGCAGTGATGATCACGCCGGAACCGAACGGTTCGGAGTGCTTCGGGAGTCCGTCCGGCTTCGTCGCCCCCTCGACCGCCACCACGGCCGGCAGGACTTTCTCGGCCGCCAGGCGGACGCGCTGCTCCAACTCCTTGAGCGAGGCGGCATCCGCCGGTCTCTCCGGCTTGGTGGGCGACTTATCCGCGTTGTCGTTCTGGATGATCTTCCTGCCCTCGGCACGGCGGCGCATCTCGTCCAACTCCTTCTTTCGCTCCTGCTTGCCGCCGGCGTCGCCGGGGGCCTGCTCGCTGCCCGGGGCGCCTGCTCGCTCCCGTGCAACAAGCGTCAAGGCCGGACCCGCGCAAGCGCAGGCCATCGCGAGAACGCCGACTACGTTTCGGAGACGAAGGAAAAACCTCGTCGTCATGGCACTCCTCCCGTGGAATAGAGTTCTTTCAGGCCAATCCGGAGCGGCGGCGCCAGAGCCACTCGACGGTCAACGGTCCGAGCAAGGCAACCAAGAGGGACCACTGTCGATCCCGCGATCGCAAGGGCCGCGGCAAGCAGCAGGCCGGGATGCACGAAGTGTAGTAGTCGGACAGTTCGATGCAGCTTTCACATGTTGTGGCGCCTGTCGGTTAGGGAAGACGCCACCATTGCTGAAGCCCTCTCCGGGCCGCTCACTGCCGCAAGTCCGGTCCCTTCTGCCCTTCGGAGTAAACGACGCGCCCCAACTCCGCTGCCAGACCAAGTTGCTCGCCCCTGTGAGCACGAGAGTCATGACGGGGCATGCCTGCGGGGGCCCCAACCCATTTCCCCCTGACCTTTCCCGGAATTCGGTCCTTACTCACGTGTCTTACGCGCCACGGATACTTGGGGCCATCAGTCCTTATTCGCAGCAGCAGGAAACCCATCTCGCCACTGGCCTTCGGGCAGCAAACAACACCCAAACCGACTGTGCGAAGGGGCGTTGGGCATCATTTTGGCCCCTGACGCTCTGCGACGCCGGGGCTCCGGTTCACGGCTTTGTTCGGCGGTCCATTGTGTCAGCCAGCGGTGACAAACCATGACTCCGCGATGCCCTTCTGTGCCGCGTCCACCAATACACCACTGCTTCTGGCACGCCCGGCCCCCAAGCAGTCAGTGCCCAGCGGGCGCCGGTTGCAAATAGAACGGAACCTCCAAATCCCAACTTTCGAGATCGGTAAAGCCTATGCGGTAACCGTGTTGCAACAGCGGCATTCCTCCGGGGACTCGACACCAGAAACGCCAGTTGTTGTTGACCTCGCCGGCACTGTTCGACCCGCCAAGCTCAATGAGAATCTCCTGCATGTTTTCGATGTCGCCGCGGTCCTCGGGGACAGCCTTCTGGAAGTACTTCAACTCGTCACGCACCGCGGCGGCGATTCGGGGACCGTTGTGGAATATCCGTTCCGCGAGTTGTAGTCGTTTCGTCGGCACCCTTCCCTGCTTGTCGGGGTAGAACCAGAAGGTGACACGCTTGCGGCCAAACCCTGGCATGTCTTCGACCGTCGAAGCCCAATGAATGTTGTTTTCCAGCCGTCGTGGCGGCGGGATGCGGCCCTGATGCCCCGGCGGCAATGGCACGAGCGACGGAAAACTTCTCGCCGATGGCATCTTGCGCAGTTTGAAGTCGTAACCTACCTTGCCGCCCGGCACGATGCTGATATAGGCGTCGTCGAAACCGGCAACCTTGTAATCCTTGGGCTTCTGCCAGACCATGTAGTAGTAGCCTGGGCGTTTCTGCGCCTTCAGCCGGAGCACTCCGTCAGCGTCTGCCTTGCCGACCTCGACGGCCCAGACTTCGGCGGAGCCATTCTCAATCGCGAACGTAACCCCTGGGATTGCCTTCCCAGTATCCATGTCGACGGCCCGAAGAATGAGTTCCCCGGCTTCCGCCGAGAGTTCCAGTGTGCCAAGCTCCAGCGGCTCGTCGCTGTAGCCGTCAGGCATCTCGGGCACATGGAACGAGTGTGAAGTCGAGCCGATCATCTTGGTCTTGGCGGCCCGGCCGCTTTCGACCGGGGCGTCAAGCCGGACAGTAAGCTGGTAGTCGCCGGCCGGGACGTCCTCAATCCTGAACGACCCGTCCGACTCGACCTTCCCGCCGAAAGATACGTCGGGCTCAGGACTGTGTGGGCCGCGTGCAATCTTAGACTTGAACGGTCCGGTCCACTCGACCGTCACGCTGAAAGACACACCGGCCTTAGGACTGTGTCGGCCGGGTGCAATCGACCGGACGGAAAGCCGCGAGTACCACCAGTCGGGGGTGATTTCGGCCGCCTTGGGCAAGCTGAATCGTCCGACGATGGGCCGTCCCCGGCGGGCTATCTCGACGTGCGTCGTCTGGCCGGCGACAAAGACGGCCTTGGTCAAATCGGCGGGAATCCAACTCCAGCTAGTGCCCCGTCGGGCGCCGTCGATGAGGCGGGTGACATGGCCGTGGCCGGGAATGACGCGCTCGAACGTGAAACGTCCCTGCTTGTCGGTTATCGCCTTGTAACTGCAGATGACGTTTGGCGTGTTTCGCTCGGACTCGCGCGAATAATCGAGCCGGATGTGCTGCTCGGGCGCCGGCTTGCCGTGAACGCGGCAGACACCTTCCACCCGGGCCCAGGGGTCCAGGCGGATCGGTTCGGCGCGCTTCCATTGCTCATGGGTCACGTAGGTGAAACCGGAGCTGTGAAAGATCAGGAGGAAGAATACACTGTCCTGGGGAGCGATACTGAATCGCCCTTCAGTGTCGGTCGTGGTTCGCTCGCGGTAGGGAGACGGGACGCCGTCGGAGATAAACGCCCCGGCCTGCGGCGTGCAGATGGCCACCGTCGCGCCGGCGGCTGGCTTGCCTTGCGGCGTCAACACGGCGACGCGCGCGGTTTTCTTAAGGTCGAAATTGATCGTGACGTTCCCCTCGTCATTGCCGATCGCCCGCGAGATGGCTGGCACGTAGCCCGGCGAGTCGATGCGGATAAGGCGTTTCTCGGCTGGTTCGGTGATCGTGATGCTGTAGTGGCCCTCCTTGCCGATCATCGCCGTGCGAACATGGTCCCAAGACAGGCTGCGCGGTCGCGGCGTGTCCGACTCGCAGCCCGGAAGGACGCTGAACTCGGGCACTGGTTTGCCCGTCGCCGCGTCGGAGACTCGGCCGGAGACGACCAGGGCGGGGTGGAGCACGATCGCGTGTTCGTCGTCGGTCGCGACGAGGGAGCGATTGCGGCAACTCATGTAACCCTTGCAATAGACGTAGCAGAGCATCGCGTCAGCGGGTGCGCCGTCCCAGACCCAGCGGCCCTGGGCGTCGGTCTTTTGGGGAAGACCGAGGAAGTGGAGCGTTCGGTGGCCTCGCCATGTGTCAGGCCCGGCGCCCGCGCCGGCGATCGGACGGCCCGCCGTGTCGACGACGCGGAGCCGGAGCGTCTTGCCGGGCGCGAGGCGGAAGTCGACCGGCTTCATGTCCTTGGCGACCGTAACTTCGCGCAACTCGGGCGAGTGGCCGGGGGCAACGGCGGTCAGCATGAGCGGCCCCGGCTCACAGTGGGCGAATCGGTATCGTCCCTGCGGGTCTGTCCGCGTCTCGACCGTGTAAGGCCGGCAGCGGTCCTCACCTTGGCCCACCCAGGCGCGGGCGATGGGCTTGCCATCGCGGTCGGTCACGGTTCCTTCGAGCGGCAGGCCCTGAACAAGCGTCGTGGTTTGGCGCCGCCGGGGCGACAATGGGGCCGGCTTGTCCGCCGCCACTTCTCCGCTCGTCTCGCCGGTGCGGAGGTTGCCGGTCCATGCGCCTGCCGGCGCATGTTCGATCTGCAACTCTCCGACCATGGTCAGATGCGAGTCTTTGAGCAGGTCCTCCGCCATGATTGACCCCGCTGTCCGTCTGTCGGCTCTCTTTACGTCGCGCGGAAAAATGAGCAGGAACGCGACTTCGCGAGGTTGGAGCATGGCATCGGTCCCCGTCGGGTCCTGGGAAACGACTCCGGACAGGGTTCGACCGTCGTGTTTCAGATACACCTCACGGAGCTTCGGCGCTGCGGCGGTGTCGTTTAGCCGGATCGGAGCATCCGAGACATTCTGCACCACCAGATAGAGATCGGAAAAGTCGCCCGGCTTGGGCTTGCCGGGAGCAGGGCGGATGGCAATTGCCGCTCGGAGCCCAGCCGCCGGTTGGCCCCACCGCAGTCTCTCCTCCGTGCGGGGGTCGAGCTTCTCGCGGCCTTTCGGCTGCATGTCGGTGGCCGCGGGTTTCGGTTCTTCGCCGGGCTTTTCCTCGGCCGCACGGAGCATCGCAATCGGGATCGCGATGGCGACCGTCACTGCCAGGGCGATTGTGGCGAGCGCCAGCGACACCTTGCGGCGGCTCACGTTCCCGCTGAGTACGGCGTCGAGGCGGCCTTTGAGCGAGGGTTTACAGGCCATGACGAGGCCGCATGCCTTCGTCCAACGGACGGGCGAGAGGCGGCTGGCGACGTCGAGCAGGTGCTCGGCGTAGGCCGAGGGGCGCACCCCGCCGGCCAGCGCGAGATCGTCGCATGCGCGTTCGCACTCCACGCCCAGCCGCCGGGCGGCGAACCAGGCCAGGGGATTGAACCAGTGCAGCGCACCGGCGATTTGCGCCAGCAGTTGGCCCATCATGTCGCGACGCTTGATGTGGGCCAGTTCATGCAGCAAAACGGATTGCAGTTGCTCGCTGCTCCAATGGCGAGCCGTTGCGGGAAGCAGCAGACGAGAGCGGAGAATGCCCCAGACCGCGGGAATCGTCTCGTCCGGGTGCATCAACAATGTGACGGGGCGAGAGATCCCGAGCTGCGAACACACGGCTTGAAAGGCCGTTACGATGGGGTCGCGGGTTGCCTTCCCCGTTTGGCCCAACGACGAAAGGACCGTCCCTTGCCGCTCGGTGTTCCAGAGCATCCATCGAGCGGCCACGAGCCGCAGGACGAGCACGCAAAAGCCAGCCGCCCAAACCAGCGGGAACGCATCAAGCCAGTTCCAGCTCCAAACGGCCGGCTCAGGCGAGATTTCCGGCGCCGCCAACGTGGGCGGTGAAACGGGTTGTCCGGCGACAGGTTGATGTGCCGGCGCGGAAGCCTGTTCGACTTCCTTGGGCGAAATATTCGGCGGCAATTGGGCGGCGTCATCCGCGGGCCTGGCGATGGGAGGCGGGCTTGTGGCGGCCGCGACCGCCGGTTGAATACTCGCCCAATCCGGCAACACTTGCCACTCGGGCAATATGGCGGACAACGCGGGCACGGCCAGCACCGCGACGATCGCCAGCAGCCACACGAGGTATCGAGTAGCGGCCGAGTCACGACGCAGAATCATGGCCGCGGCAGCCGCCAGCGCCAAGAGCGCCGTCGCCTTGACGGCGGAATCCAGCAGCACCAGACTGGACGCGCTCGAGAGCGCGGCAACGGCAAGTAACGCGCAATTCATCTCAGCGACCCTCCTCATGTGCTTGTTGGATCAACTTGATCAGACGCTCACGTTCCTCGACCGACACCCGGTCCTTCCGCGAATGCAAATGCGCGGCGAGTGCTTCTTCCAGCGAGCCGCCGAAGAACGTTTCGAGCACGCGCTCGAATGCGCGGCTTCCGGCCTTCTTCTTGGGCTGGCGAGGAGCATAGATCACCTCCCTACCGCTTTCCCGTCGTCGAAGATGTCCCTTTTCTTCCAGGATGTGCATCATTCTTCGCACCGCCATCGCCGTCGGCGGTGAGAGAATGGTTTCGACGACTTGGTTTACGGTCGCTTCCCCAAGCGCAAAGACGGCATCCATGATCTGTCGCTCGCGCCGACTGAGTTCGGATGATTTGGGCATTGTTGGCTCCTGCATCTTATTGATAATGGCTGTCGAAATTCGACCAAAGCTCTTTGGCCGACAGTTTCACGCCTTCTCCCTGCCACCAATCGAGCCACTCAGACTTGGACCTCGGCAGAGGAGGTTTGAGGTGGCCGGGGTGGTGTATTTCGGCCAAGATCACCGCGGCTCTCTTAGCGAGTTGATTGTCCTTAGAATCAAGAGCATCGATCAAGGCGGGTACGGCATCTCGGACACTGAGCATGTTGTTCACGTTAGGAAAGTACTCGCCCTTATGCTCCTCAATTCGGTGGAGATAAAAGGCTACCCAGGCTCTCGCATAATCGCGTGCCGATTCGTTGGCCCCTTGTTTCCGAAGTGTGGCGATCGGAACAATATGGAATCTGGCCGGGGGAGACTTAAAGCGACCTTTCAGGATCTTGTCGCCTTGTACTGCTGTCGTGTCCAAGGTGACCGTTAGCGTGTATTCGCCCGGCTCGGTCAGCGTCCGCGAGAAACCAACCGACACGGTTTCTTTCGGTTGGAGTTCAACAGTCGGAAATGCCTGAGGCTTCTCGGGACGCGCCTCCCGCTTTTCGTTGATCGAAATGGGTTTCGAATCGCGCACGACCTCCATCTTCAGGATGTGCTCTGTGAGATAAAATGCAATTTCCGGGTGTTCGTCCTTCACGTTCAGGAAATGGAAACTTGGCAGTGTCACTGGCTGGGCACTCCGATTGGTGATCTTGAGCACGTGCGCCGTTCGCTCGTTGACCTCCCATTGAGTTTGTGCGGCCGCGACCCGGATCTCGATCGGTGGCTCTTCGGCTGATGCCGAAAGCCATGCGATCGACAGTAACATCAGAAACAAGAATATGGGTTTCATTCCCGCCTTACGGCGTCCAACGTGAGCGGCGCCGCGTATCGTTAATATTTTAACGCTCAATAAGATGAATGCAAGACCTATTGCGCTAATATATTAACGTACCCTTGAAACCGCATGCCTTGCGCGGGGCCAACGCCGCGAGTTCAAACCCCACGCCTCCCCCGTCATGGGGGCAGTCCTTCCTTTGAGCAGAACAGGACGATGCTCTGCGCGCTGGCCTCAATACCGTTGAAATAGGCGCAAGTCACAGCCTTTTGCTAAGTTAGGGTTGAAACAACGACCCCTAGCAAGGAGGCTGTGACAATGACGCGACAAGGACGTTGCGTGCTGTCGCCTGATGAATCGGGCCGGATTTTGGATCGACTGGGGGGATAGGAGAAGATTATCACGCCAGCCTTGGTTCGGCAAGTGCTTTCGGTAACGAAGCGTTTCAACAAGCGTGCTTGCACGTTGACGCATGTTATCATGTTGTGGGTGGTCTTGGCGATGGGCATCATGACCGATCTTCCGCTCCGCCAAGTCTTCAAGCACGCCCGGCGTTTGCGGGCCGGCGAAGACGCTCCCCACCGGTCGAGCCTGTGCGTCGCGAGGCAACGCCTGGGAGTGGCCCCCTTTCTACCTTATCGAGAAGTCTCAGAAACTAACGTCGGCGCATCGGTGACGCCGAGTTCATGCCAATCCTAGACGACGCCGCAGGAACCAGTCCGCCGTCATCAGCGCTACCAGCGCACCCCAGAGCCACCACTGACTCCATACCGGCGTTTTCTCAATGCGGGGCGGGCCTTCCTTGTTGGGCAGTTCGCGGAGCGTGGCGGCCAGCGAGGCGGCGTCGGGAATCACTTTGCCGCCCGAGAGCGAGGCAATCCGCGACATGAGCTGGGGATTGGGCAGCGGATTCTGGAGCTCCGGGGGATCGTCGAGCACCTGGACGTCGATCGAGCTGCTGTCGATCAGCGTGGCGTTCTCGTAGGCGCTCAGTTCCAGGCGGATCGCCGGCGCGGCGGAAACCGCGGACGAGGTCTCGGCGATCGGCAGTCTCAGCTCGTAGCCGCCGCGGCCGGGCCGGCGGAGCAACTCGATCTCTTCGCTCCAGGCCACAAACGGGCCCTGGTCGCTGCCGGTCCTCTTCAGCTCGCGCGGCCAGCGGAGCGGGGAGTAGTCGGACTTGGTCTGCGCCAGCGAGGAACGCGGCTCGACGGTGACCGTCACCCGGCACTCGTTGCTCGGATTGGCGGTCTCATCGTAGGCCGCGGCCTCCAGGAGGACGGTCTCGCCCGGCCGATAGAGAATCTTGTCGCTGGAGGCAATCAACCGGCGGCGGCCGCAGGAGGAGGTCTCGGAAAGCCAGTAGACGACGTTGCGCCAGAACTTGGCGAAGTAGCGGTTGTCGGCCTCTCCCCAGGCGGCCGCCCAACGGCTGGAGATTTCGGTGGCCAGGGCCATGGTCCGCCCCTTGCCGTACGGACCGACGACCAGCAGCGGGGCGGGCCGGCCATCGGCGCCATCCGGCTTGGCGACTCCCAGCGTGGTTGCCGCCGGTTTGGCGGGTCCGAGCCGATTTGCGCCGGGAAAGGGCGGCACCGAGGCGAGGATCTCCCGATTCTGGGCGGCATCGGAAACAATGGCCCAAAGGGGATGCCCGGCCTGGGATGCGACAGGCTGCACGAGCACCTCCGCGCCGGCTTCCCAATCCTGGTCGCCGGCTTCAAGCGCCGCCGGGGCCATTTTCTCCAGCGCGCCTCCGCCCCAGCCTCCGGAAGCGAAGCTGCCGGGCCCTCCGACCATGCACAACCCGCCGCCACGCTGCCCCACCCACTGTTCGAGCCGCTCCAGCTCGACGTCCTGCAAGGCACTTCGAGGGACGTTCTCCAACACGATCACGTCGTAGGCAAACAACTGCGCCGGGGTGTCGGGGAGGGTGCCGATCTGGCCGGTCCCCATCCGACGCGATCCGGAAAGGGGAGCGGTGGTGTTGCACTCGATGTCGGGGTCTTCAGTCAGGGCCGCGGCGAGTACACTGCCGGCCCGCGGGTTCCCCGCGACGTACAGCACCCGGATCTTAGTCCGGTCGATCTCAATCGCGGCGGTCTCGGTGTTGTTGTCCGTCGAGACCTCGTCCGGCTGGGGAGGGATCGATGCCTGAATGCGCATCGCCTTGTCGCCGGTCTGGAAGGTCAGGTGGAGCGACTGGAGCCCGGTGGTGAGCGTGATCGGCAACCGGTTGAGCTGGCGTTCCGGCCGGCCGTCCTCTCCGAGTGCGGAGAGGATTAACTCCGTGCGCCGGCCGTCGTAGCCGTAGCTGCGCACGGAGACTTGGGCGGTCTGCTGCGACTGTCGCCGGACCCGGGCGGGGACCACCATGCCCACGATGGCCACGTCCCCTTTGCGGTCGGCCGTGCCCAAGGGGACGGCGTGGATCGGCACCCCCATGGCGGCATAGCGGCGGCAGGTCTCCTCCAGGGCCGGCGGAT
>CAYGZI010000031.1:0-18707 GCA_964354245.1 uncultured Planctomycetaceae bacterium | reverse complement strand
CTCCGTTTACGCCGAGCTGTACACGCTCTACCGAACGCTGCACGACGCCTTCGGCACGCCCGACGGGCAGGAGCGACTGTACCGGGTGATGAAGGACTTGATCGCGATCCGCGACCGTGTACGAAAACCGTGACCACAAAGCCGCGACCGCCAGTCGCGCGACTTACCGCGGCCAACGGTCGCGGCTTTATGCCGATTGCTGAAAGCCTCTTATGGATCTTGCCGCACTGCGCGAAGAAGTCTGCCTCGCCAACAAGATGCTCCTGACCGCGGGCCTGGTGACCATGCACTCCGGCAACGCGAGCGGACTGGACCGCCGCGCCGGGCGCCTGGTGATCAAGCCGTCGGGCATGGATTACGACAGACTCACTCCCGAGATGCTCGTCGAGGTCGTGCTGCAGACGGGAGAAGTGATCGAGTCCAGACTGCGCCCCAGCGTGGACCTGCCGCACCACCTCTACCTTTATCGCCACATGCCGGGCGTCTGCGGCATCATCCACACCCACAGCAACTACGCCACCGCTATGGCCGCGCTGGGGCGGCCGATCCCGGTGTGCCTGACCGCCATTGCCGACCAGTTCGGGGCCGAGATCCCGTGTACGCCCTACGTGGACAACGAGGGCGATCACATCGGCCAGGCCATCTTGCGGCACCGCAACCGCTCGCCGGCGATTCTTCTGGGCAACCACGGCGTATTTGCCTGGGGCAAGACCGTGGCCGAAGCCCTCACGGTGGCGGTCATGACCGAGGACGTGGCCAAGACGGTCCACCTGGCCGCGCAGCTCGGCCAGCCGCGCGAGCTTCCCCCGGAGGAGGTCAAGAAATGGTACGACCGCTACCGCTACGGATACGGTCAAACGCCGGAGGCTAAGACGTAGTCCTCGCCATAAAGCCGCGGCCGGTGGTCGCGAGCGGGTCCCTCAAGATGGCTCATTGCACGGAGAACGAACGATGAACGCCAAAGACGTGATCAAGAACGTCGCCGAGTTCAGTTGGATGCTCGTGCGCAGCTACGTGGACGACTTCACCGACGCCGAGCTCATGACTCGCCCGGTGCCCCAGGCCAATCACGTGGCCTGGCAGCTCGGCCACATGATCGCCGGCACCGGGGAGATGCTCACCATGTTGGGCCACTTGGCGCCGGAGCTGCCGGACGGGTTTGCCGCGGCGCACGGCCGGGAGGCCGCCAACTCGGACGACCCGACGAAGTTCGCCACCAAGGCCCAGTACCTTGCCCTGGCCGACCTTATGAAGGCCGCCACGCTGGCCGCCGTCGACGCCACGCCCGATAGCGCCCTCGACCAGCCCGGACCCGAGGCCATGCGCGAGTATGCCCCCACCGTGGCTGCGGCGCTGACGGTGCTCGGGGCCCACGCGATGATGCACGCCGGCCAATTCGTCCCGGTGCGGCGCAAGCTCGGCAAGCCGGTTTTGTTTTAATGACCAATGACGAATGTCGAATGTCGAAAGAACGCCGAATGACGAAGCACGAAACGATCCGGGCGTGAGCTTCCTTCTGGTTTCGTGCTTCGTCATTCCTTCGTCATTTGACTTTCGACATTCGGATTCAACCTGCGCAGGAGCCACCCATGCCGCTATCGCTCAACAAACCCGTCCTCGGCTTCATTCCCGCCCACCGCGGGGCCTTTAGCATCGAGTTGGCCGCCAAGATGCGGGACGAAACGGTCAAGGCCATGCAGAAGGCCGGGATCGAGGTCGTTGTCCCCTCGCCCCAGCAGACCAGGGCCGGCTGTGTCCAGAGCCGCCAAGAAGCCGAGCTGTGTGCGGAGCTGTTCCGCAAGAATATGGTCGAAGGCATCGTGGTCGGCGCCGTCAATTTCGGCGAAGAGCAGGCCGTGGCCTGGACCGTGCGCCAGGCCAAGCTGGACGTCCCCATCCTGATCTTCGGCTGCCAGGAAGAGGAGGTGCTCACGCGCAACACGCCGCGGCGCGACTCGTTCTGCGGCTTGCTCTCGATCGGCGAGGTCCTGCGGCAGATCGGGGCCAGGTACTCGGTCGGCTCGCGCCCGATCTGCTTCCCCTCCGATCCGTCGTTCGCGGCGGACCTCGACTGGTTCAGCCGGGTCGCGCGCGTGGTCGGCGGCGTGCGCAACGGCCGATATGGCCAGATCGGCGCCCGGCCCGACGCCTTCTGGACCTGCCGCTTCGACGAGAAGCAGCTCCAGCGCCTCGGCGCGACCACCGTCGTGCTGGACCTCTCCGAGGCCATCGCCGGGGCCAACGCCGTTGCCGATTCCGATCCCGAGTTGGCGAAGATCGCCCAGGCCATCGGGCAATACGCCGACGCCTCGGTCATGCCCCCGGCAAGTGTGCTCAAAAGCGCGAAGCTGGAGCTTTTCCTCCGCCGCTGGTGCCGCGAGAACGCGATAAGCGCCCTGGCCGTCCAGTGCTGGACCTCGGTGCAGAACAACTACGGCGTCTCGACCTGCCTGACCATGAGCCGTTTTGGCGACGAGGGCCTGCCCAGCGCCTGCGAGGCCGACATTCTGGGGGCCATGTCGATGCACGCCTCGATGTTGGCCAGCGCCAGCCCCGCCGGCCTGGCCGACTGGAACAACCTCCACAACGAGGACGAGGAGCTTGCCAACGTCTGGCACTGCGGCGTGTTTCCCGCCTCCTTCACCAAGGGCCGGGCGAAGGTCGGCGTCCACGAGATCATGGTCAAGGCCGGCGGCGCCAAGCGCGAGAACGCCTTCGGCACCGTGGAGTTGCTGGCCGATCCGTCGCCGCTCACGCTCTGCCGCGTCACGCAAGACGCCGACGGGGAGTGGAAGGCGGTCGTGGCCCACGGCCAGATCGAGCCCAACAAGGCCGAGACCTTCGGCGGCTACGGCTGGTGCCGGATCGAGAACCTCCAGCGTCTCTACCGCGACGTGCTCCTCCGCCACTTCCCCCACCACGTGGCGATCACCCAGACCCACGTGGGCAACGTCCTTTGGGAGGCCCTCGGCAATTACCTCGGCATGAGCGTGTACCACGCCACCCAAGACGCACCGGGCCTGTATACGCCGAGGCTGCCGTTCTGAAGAAGCCGTCACCTTTCAGGCGTCAGCCATCAACACAAAGCCGCGACCGGCGGTCGCGCCCAGATTGGATCGCAGGTCAGGCTGATCGCTGAAAGCTGATAGCCGAAAGCCCACATGACCGTCCAGCGCAAGATCATCGTGATTGCCGGGCCGAACGGCGCAGGCAAGACGACCTTCGCCGGGGAGTTCCTCCCGAATGAGGCTGGCTGTCCGGAATTCGTCAACGTAGACTTGATTGCGGCCGGGCTTTCGCCGTTCGCGCCGGACGCGGTGGCTTTGCGGGCAGGAAGGCTCATGGTCGAGGAAATCCGCAGGCGGGTCCGCGCCGGCCGCAGCTTCGCCTTTGAGACGACGCTCAGCGGCATCCGCTATGCCCGGCTGATTCCTCGGTGGCGGGCACTTGGGTATCACGTGAAGCTGATCTACTTGAGCTTGAGTTCGGCGGACCTCGCGGTAGCACGCGTAGCTGCGCGGGTGAGCCAAGGCGGGCACGACGTGCCGGAAGAAGTGATCCGCCGCCGCTTTGACAGGGGACTGCGCGACTTCGAGCACGCCTACAAACCGTTGGTCGATAGCTGGGTCTTGTACGACAACTCTGGGCCCACGCTTCGACCCCTTGCCGCAGGAGACAACCCGTGACCCCGAGAGCGAATTGGTCGAAGGACCCGGACATCCTGGCTTCGGCCAAGGCCCTGCGGCGTGCTGCACGTCGGGCCCTGGAGTTGGGGCTGCGGACCGGGACGCCGGTCTGGGTCATCAAAAGCGGCAAGATCGTGGACCTGACCAAGGAACGCCGCCGCCGGTCGAAGGGACGATGAAGCAGGTGTAGGTTCTGCTTTGACTCCCCTCTCCCGCCCGCGGGAGAGGGGCCGGGGGTGAGGGGACGTCTTGGTCAAAACGCGGAGTCATCGGACCGCCGCTCACTGCTTCTCCAGCTTCACCTCCAGCTCCTTGACCGCGCCCTCGGGGAGCTTGAGCTTCTCCGACTTGGGCTTGAAGCTGTCGGCGTGGACGGTCAGGGTGAACTCCTCGTCGGGCAACAGTTGCTCGGAGCGCCGGCGGCCGTCGTCCTGTTTCTCGAAGGTCACGTCGGAGTTCAGGCCGTCGACGATGAACTTGAAGCCGGTCGTCTTGTCCTTGGGCAGAGGATAATCCGCCGTAACCTTGAAGTTCTTGATCGCTCTGCCGTCCTCGGCCACGGCCTTGACCAGGACGATGGGGGCCTCATAGCGGATGATCTCGATGCCCCGGATGTCGGCGTCGACAGTTCCCAACTCCGCTTGGCGGCCGCTGCTGAGCGGTTCGCCTTTCGACTTGCGCCAGCGGAGCGAGCTGTGCTCGTTGGTGACCAGATCCAAGCGGGCTGCTTTCAACCCCTTGGGCGCTTTGGCAACGATCTTCCCGTTGCCGTCGGGCCAGGCGTGGCCGATGTAGTACCCGTCGCCGAGCTCGCCAAAGATCGTGATTCCGTGCCCGGTCCGAGGCTTGCCGTCGCTAGTGTAGTATTGGCCCTCGATGACCACGTGCGGCACCGCGCGGACCTCGACCGACTGCGATGTCTCGCCTTGCCTGAGTTCGACCTTCTGCTCAACGAACACGGCCGGTGGAATCCGGCGGGTGCGGTCGCGGTTGAGGTGATCGCCGGGATAGTGCTCCACTCTGACGAGATACTCGCCCACCGGGAGCGGATTCATGCGGAACTCGCCCTGCTGGTTTGTCAGCGCCGTGCGGCGGACTCCACCGACGACGAGTGAGGTGACATTGTCCATCGCCGGCCCGCCGTGGAGCCACGCGTTGACCCAGACGCCGGCGACCGGGCTTCCCTTCTCGTCCACCGCACGGCCTTGCAGCACGACGCCCTTCTCCAGCACAATGCGGCCTTCGTCGCCCCGCTTCTTCTCAGGATAGCGGATGCACGGGGCGTACTTTTCGGGCAGCGGCCAGAAGACCGCGTCTCCTCCCTTGGCAACCATCAGCCGGAAGAAGCCCTTGTCGTCGGTCTTCGTCTCGTTGAACGACCAGCTCTCGAAGTCGTTGCGATCGAGCATGGAGAAGCCGAGGACGACGATCCCGCCAGCAGGCGTGCCTTCCGGGGTCACAATTGTCCCGCTCACTTCTTCGCCAGGAATCAGCTCCACGCTCTCGAAGAACGGCCGCTCGCCCAGCTTCTCGTTCTTGCGGATCATACTCAGGGCGTAGCCGAAGCCCTTCTTGGCGGCGAATTGCGGATGGGTGACGTCCAGCTCGATGTAGAGGAACCGCTCGGCGACTTGCTCCGGCGGGACGGTGAAGGTGTACTTCCCCTCGGCATCGGTCTCGTGCTTCGTCTCCTGAATCGTCCTATGCCCGGAGTCCGAGGAAATCGCCCGCCGGACCGTGACGGTTGCCCCGGCGATCGGCTTGCCCGTGACCTTGTCGGTTACTTTACCCGTGTAGGTGAGGCTCTCGCCTGGCTTCGACTCGCCGGCACGTTGAGCCGCGGGCGCGTTGCTTGTGACCACCCGCGCCGTGAGTATCAGGAAGACCCGGGTCCGCTCCCGCCCGATTCCGACGTTGCGGAAGTAGCGATTGAGGTAGGGGACGTTCCGAAGGACCGGCACGTTCCCAAGGATCGGCACCCCCGTTTCGTTGCGGCTCTCGGTGACGAACTCGCCCACGGTGACCAGCAGGCTCGATCCGTCCGGGAGGCTCTCTCGCACGGATACCGTCGATCCGGGCACGTTAGGCTGACCGTAGGAGACCTCCAGCGGGATGGTGCGGCGGTCGTCCGAGACCGCCGGCTGCACACGCAGCTCCGCTGACCGCCCGCCGAAGTTCGCGATCCTCTTCTCCTGGCCGCCGGGGAGCACCCAGGTCTGAGGCGCCTGCAGCACCTCGGAGCGACGGTCGCCCTGGGCCATCTCCAGCAGCTTCTTGGCCTCTTGCGGCCCCAACACCACGGCGGACCCGAGCTTCGGTAGCCGAACGGTCTCGAGGGTGGTTGCGCCGCTGATCTGGCCGTCGATACCGGAGTCGGCGCCGGGCCGCTCATAGAAGTTGTCGCTGAGCAAGACGAACCTCGCCTCGACGGCGACTTCGACCGCCGGCTCGTTGCCGACGGAAGGGCCGGGCCGCAGCGTGATCGTCGAAATCGCGAGCCCCAACAGGGCCGTTAGCCCGAGGGCCCGATACTGCCATCGGCGCGAGCCCGCCGGCTCCACGCGGAACGTGTCGTCCAAGAGCATGGCAATCCTCCTTGACAGTTGAGAGGAACCTTCCCGGATCCCGACCGCGCCGGAGACGCGAAGACGCGGCACGCGCACGGTCATCTTCACCCAATCGAGCAGTTTCTCCGCATAGTCCTGCCGGTCATCCTGGGCCGCCACGGCGTCGGCCACCGCTTCCTGGTCGTCGCGGATCCGACGCCGCAGCCACCAATAAAGCGGATGGGCAAACAAAAGCGCCAAGAGACATCGGCCGAGGGCCAAGAGCCACAAATCCCGATTGCGGATGTGGGCCCATTCGTGGGAGAGCACCGCCCGGAGGGCCTGCGGCGGGCCTTCTTGCGCCAGGGTCGCGGGCAAGAGGATCGTCGGCCTCAAGACGCCCAACGCCACGGCGTTGCCGATCCGCGGGCTGAGCAACACGCGCGGCAGAGGAGCGCTGCCGCGTACGATGCCCGCCAACTCTCGGCGCAACGACGCGGGGGCCGCAACGGACTGCCTGCAGAGCCTCCACGCGCCGGCCGCTCCCAAGGCCAGCCACAGCCCCTCCAGGGCGAGTCCGGTCAGAAACGCGCCGGCCATCAGCAGCGGCACCGAGGGTAAGGTCCACGCGACGTGCGGTTTGAAGGAAACGGGCGGCTGGGGGGACGCGGGAGCGGGTGCTTCGCGCTGGCCGCCCGTTTCTTGAGTCTTCATCGGGGGGCCGCCGTAACGCATGTCCGCCGCAACGGCTTGTGGCCGTGGCGGCACTTCCGAAAGGCGGCTGGCGGCGGGCAGAGACGGGTCGGAGGCGGTTTGCCCGGGAGCCGCCACGATCAAGGAGAGCCTCGGCCATCCCGGGGAGGCACAGACCACCGCCAGCAAGGCCAGCTCGACCATTACGGCCCAAGCGACCGTGAGCCGGTGTACGGGCTGTCGGATCGATCGCCAGCCGACGAACGCAAACAGAAGCAGGAGCGTGGCCAGCAGATAGAAGTCGGCCAGCCAGCCTGCCAGCGACGCTGCAACCGCCGCGATCCACGCGTTCATGGCAGATGGCCCTGGTGGTGTTGTTTCTGGGGACGGGCCTTGGCCTCGGCGATCATCTTCTCCAACCGGTCGAGCTCGTCGGCGCTGAGGCGGCGCGACTGGAGGGCATGGACCAGATACTCGTCCATGGCCCCGTCAAATACTTTGTCGAGGAAGCCGCCGGCGAGTCGCCGGAAAATGCTCTGGCGCTCGACTTTGGCGAAATAGATGTAGGCCCGGCCGCGCTGCCGGTGGCCGACCATGCCCTTTTGCTCCATGACCTGGAGAAGGCTGAGGACAGTGGTGTAGGCGAGCTTGCCGCCGCTTTCATTCATGCAGCCGCAAATCTCCCGCACCGTGGCTTCCCCTTGGTGCCAGAGGACCTTGAGGGCCTCCAACTCGCGGTCGGTGGGGATGACTTCCATCACGACGGTCTCCTACTGGGCGTCCAGTTATTACTGTCCCTATAGTACTGGCCGGCCAGTAGATGTCAAGAGGAGTTGAGGGGAAAGGAGGAAGGACGAAGGATGAGTGGGGGGGCCGGGCCGCTGAGTGAGGGGGTGCGGCGTGGATGCGCCCGCGGTGTCCCGATCAGGCCCGATTGTCAGCGAGAGTGAGAAATGAGAAATGACAAGTGCAAAGGGCAAAGTGGTTTGCGACGCACGAGCGATGGGAATTCACGCCGCCCCGCACTTTGCACTTTGCACTTCTCACTTCTCATTTCTCACTGATCCCCCAACCTACTGCCCTCTGCCCTCTGCCCACTGCCCACTGCCCACTGCCCTCTGCCCACTCCCTCCCGATCCCCGCGCAAAAAAAAAGGCCCCCGGAAAGGCCGCGTCCCAGGGGGGCAGAGGACACATTACTTTTCCGGGAGCGATTGGAAGGACAATCGGGCCGCTCCATCGAGCGGCCTGGGCAGCCGGGCTGCCCTCGCGACAAAGGCGAAGCGTCCCGCAAGGCGTCCTTGCCTGCGGTCTGACGCTTCGGGGTCCGCAGGAACGCGCCTGTCGGCAGCGTCCCCAGGTGCAGACCCACCCACGTGGAGGCTTGGTAGTTTATCGCGCCCGCCCAAACTCCGGGCGGCTCACGTTCCGCTCTTGAGGCGGCGAGAATACGGGATTCTGCCGGGACGTGTCAAGGCCGTTTTTTTCTCGATCTGAGGCGGATTCTGGCGGGGCGCGGCCCGATCTGGTAGGGTGAATCGCCTTCGCTCGCACACGGAGAAACGCCATGCCCCCCACTCGTCCAAGACCGTGGTTCCTGTCGCTCGCCGTGCTTTTGCTCTGTCTGGCAGGCCCGATCGCCATCGCGGAGCCCGGCGCCAAGCCGCAGCCGGCCAAGTCCCCAGCGGTGGCGTCAGTGCGCGTCCTGGTCGCCTACCACTCGCGGACCGGCAACACCGAGAAAATGGCGCAGGGCGTGGTCGAAGGGATCGACCGCGTGCCGGGCTCGGCCGCCGTGCTCAAGAAGTTCGACCAGGTGACCAAGGAGGACCTCCGTTGGGCCGACGCCATCATCCTGGGCTGCCCCGCCTACTATGCCAACCTCCCCGGCACCATGAAGGCCGTCATGGACGAGTGGGCCTGGCACTGGGGGATCGACTTTACGGACAAAGTGGGCGGGGCCTTTGCCACCGGCGGTGGCCAGGTCGGCGGCAAGGAGCACGTGGTCACGTCGCTGCTCCTCTACATGCTGAGCAACCGCATGGTCGTTGCGGGCCCCTTGTACGAAGACACCCGAGGCACGGGCGGCATCTGGGGCGAGCCCGGCTCGGCGGCCATGACGGGCCCCTTGGACCTCGGCGTGAGCGACAAAGAGCTCGACGCCGCCCGCCGCCTGGGCGAGCGGATCGCGCGCCTGGCGAAGAAAGTGAAATCGGGGTAGCGTCAGAAGAATCGCTGCGTCCCGCTTTTCTTTCTATTCGAGCATTTGCTCCCGCAGGAAGCTAATCTGGTCGGCAACGTCCAAGCGATTGGTCCAGTTCTCCACGTGGTGTGTCCAGAAGAAATCGAGTTCTTGCAGGAGTTCGGGGGCCTCCGACCGCAAGAACTCGGCACACGCATCGCGGCCCCGGCAACCCAAGAGGTAAAGCAACCACTGTCTTCGCTTGCCACTGCTGGTGCGGATCGAACGGACAACTTCTGATACGAAGTCGCATGGACTCGCAAGCAGGGACCGCACTATACCGGCCGACTGGCGGTCGTTGCGGCCGATTGCTTTAAGAAACGAATCCAACGTTCGGGGACTGACGAGCCGGGACGCGCCCGCAATCGCGTGGACTGCGGTAAGTTCGTCCAAATCATGGACGTGTTCCAGCAGCCCGGATTGCCGAATGTCGGCCGACACCATCGCCACGCCCCAAGCTCCCGCGGCCCGAAGTTCGGACTCATTCCCCGTGTCGGTCGCTGTCGCCTTGAGCAAGTCAATCGAACGCGTGTCCGGCAGTTCCGCCAAGATCAAGGCGCATTCCATGCGCAGTTCACGGGGGGCGTCGTGGGCCGTCACGATATGGGCAATCCTGTCCCAGCCTTCTTCAAAACCGAGTCGAGCAAGCGACGCCGCGGCTTCCAGGCGAACTCTGCCGTCTTCGCAGGACTCCATGACCTTCTCCAGCCGGGTCTTGCTTTTGCGGGCCAGGTCGGGCAGAAATCCAAGCGCCTTCACCCCAGCGTACACGGTTTCCGGGCTGTCGCTCTCAAGATCAGCACAGAAGTCATATTGTGGGCATTGGGGCAGCGTGGGTTCCGTCAGGTTCGGAATACACGACGCTATGATCGTGTCGCCGTCCCCAAACGTGTCGCCGGCCGCAACATGTGGCGTGAGCAGACAGGAACCCGACTGCGATTGTCGCTCCAGGCGGTACGTTTGCTGGCGACCTTGCGAGAGCAACGTCTTGATTCGGTCGCCCGAGACTTCGACGACTCTTCCACCCTTGCTCGGTACGGCCGCCGGCCAGGTAATCTGAACCTCACTGCCTTCTGAGGCAGACTTCATACGTTCGAGCTTCGCCGAGCCTTGCGTTGCCCGCATATCTGCTGCGCGAAAGAGTGCAACTCTGTCACTTGCGACCCAGGACTCGCCGGCCGGCCAGCAACGGATGAACGCCACAAGATCGTTGTCGCGCAGCCCCTTGTCCCATGCCCGGTCAGGGTTGTTGACCGCATGGGACATCTTGATTTTCAGGTCGCCCTTCGCCCGACATTCGACGCGCACGCCCGACTTCAGGCACAGCAAGTCCGGCACTCGGAGCCGTTTGATTTTCGTTGCCCAAATCTTGTTGCTGGAAGAGTATCGCTCCAACTCGACGATGGAGAATCCGCCCGTCCTGAGAATCGCTGCAATCCTGCGAGTCCCGATTGCACCGATGCTGACGTTCCGAAGGAACTCCCGGTCGCTCTTGAATCCCACGTTCGCGCCCTTGCGTGTGGGCAGCCTCAGGGCATCAGGTCGGACATGGGCACGGCAAGCGCTCTGGCCAGTCTCTCTATGTTCGCCAGAGAGATGTTTCGTTCGCCGCGTTCGACTCCGCTGACGTAGGTGCGGTGCAAGCCGGCCAGCTCTGCCAGCTTCTCCTGCGACATCCCCCTCCTGTGGCGGATTTCGCGCACTCGCTTGCCGAACCGAAGCATTACGTCAGACAAAACCGTACCCCTCGCTGCGTCAACGGTTTGGTGTGGTGCCGCCTATTGACGCCAGTTTGGCGGAATTGCATATTATAGGTCTACAGTCTTTACGTTACGGTAACGTATCGTCTACATCACTGTGAGAGCCTGGGCAAACGTGTTACTCTGACGGGAAGCAAGGTGGCGACATGCACCGGAATGAAGGATCGGTCGAAGTCTACCGGACCCCACTCGGCCGGGCCATCCTGACGCGCGCCGAAGACTACATGCCGTCGATGCCCGATGCATCGGTAGACCTTGTGGTTACCTCGCCGCCTTTCGCCCTCTTGCGGCAGAAGGCTTACGGGAACTTGGACCAAGCCGAGTACGTCGATTGGCTTGTCTCGTTCGGGCCGCTGGTCCGGCGGGTCCTGAAAGACACGGGCAGCTTCGTGCTTGATCTTGGAGGCGCCTATCAGCGCGGGGTCCCCTCCCGGTCGCTGTACAACTATCGGGTGCTGTTAAGATTGTGCGACGAACACGGCTTCTTTCTGGCAGAGGAGTTCTTCTGGCATAACCCGGCCAAACTGCCTTCGCCAATCGAGTGGGTCAACAAGCGGAAGGTTCGCGCGAAGGATTCCGTCAATACCGTATGGTGGTTGTCCAAATCGGAGAACCCAAAGGCGAACGTCCGGAACGTGTTGGTCCCCTATAGCGCCCGAATGAAGCAATTGATGAAGGACCCGGAGAGATTCTACCGGCCGAAGGAACGGCCCTCTGGCCACGACATCAGTGGCAACTTCGGAAAAGACAATGGCGGTGCCATTCCCTCAAATCTGCTTCAGTACCCCAATACGGAGAGCAACTCCCTCCATATCAGGTTGTGCAACGCGCACGGCATCGGACCCCACCCGGCCCGCTTTCCACGCGCCTTACCGGACTTCTTCATCAAGTTCCTGACCGACCCGGGCGACGTGGTTATGGACATCTTCGCTGGGTCGAACACCACGGGTGAGGCAGCCGAATCGCTTGACCGTCAATGGATTGCTTTGGAGTGCGACCTTGAATACATCATCGGTTCGGCCTTCCGGTTCATGGCTGAATGGCCCGACGAGGACGTTGCAGCCTTTGTCCGCCAAGCCCGGGGCGTGTTGGCCGAACCCATTCCCGTGTTCCCATTGCACCGGTCGCTGTTCTGAATGACATTCGCTGCGTCAGATCTGCACGGACGCTTACCGCGAGCGGGATGCCGAGTTTCACCAGTGATTGCGATCGACACGGACGTGCTCACGGACTCGCCGGGGCGGGGGCCGGGCGCCGGTGCCGGAAGCGGCGGACTCCGATGGCGATCCCCGCGGCCAACAGCACCAGGCCGATCACCACAAACCCGAGCACCGTCAGCAGCAGGCCCGCGCACAGCAAAAGCACGGCCCCGATCCGGCTGTCCAGCCCGCGCAACCAGGCCCACGACGCGATGCCCGCGATCCAAAGGACCAAGGCCGCTGCGGCGATCACCGCGGCGATCCGCGCCAACACGTCGGTCATCTCCCGGGACACGGCCCGGACGGTCACGGACACGTCGCCGCCCGGCATGGTGAAGACGAAGACGGTGCCTCGGGTGGGGAGCTCGAAATCGAGGCTTTGCAGCCCGGCGGGAATGCCCGCCGCCTGAAGGCCCTCGGGGGTTTCGGGCCGCTTGGCCCGTGCCTCTTCGCGTCCTAGGGCGTCGGCAGGGGTCAGCGCCGGCCGGGCGGTCGAGGCCGAGCCTCGGTAGGCGCCGTGTGAGGGGCCCCTTGCGCCGGCACGACCGTAGGGCGGCGCCACGCCGTTCGCATCGACCGTCGGGGCGTTCCTGTCGAACACCGCGAAGTCGTCGGAATAGGCTCCGCGTGGCCCGCCGGGTTGTCCCGTGACGATCACAGCCCGCTCCTCCCCCACTCGCCCGCCTCTCCCGCTCATCGGCCCCTGCTGGGCGGCTTGTTGGTCTTCGAGCCGCTGCTGGTATCGCTCGACCTCGGTGCCGGCCAGGGGCCCCTTGGAGTCCTCCTTCTGGCCAGGGGCGAGGTCCTTCCCGGGTTTTTGTCCCGGCTTGGCCGCGTCGTACGACTCCGCGATGCCCAAGCCCTTGCCCTGCAACTGGGCGAATCCCGAGCTGCGAAGATCGGTCTGCGACTGTCCCTCTCCCGCCTTCTTATCGACTCCTTGCGGTCCCTTCCCGCCGGCCTTGAACCGCGACTGGCCCAGCATCGGGGCGTTGGCGGCCACCTCGGCGTTCTCCAACCGGCTCTTGGAGAGCCACTGGGCATTGAGTTGCCCGGCATTCTCCGCGCCGCTGAGGACCGTCTGCTCGGGCGCAAGGCCGAAGTTCCCGCCCAGGTCCTGCACTACGTTGTGGGCCCGGGTCGTGCGCTGCTCTTGCACCCGCTCGTTCATACGCATACGGTTGTCTTCGAGCGATCCTGGGCGCACGGGGGCCTGCTGGAGCCTTTTCAGCTCGTCTTCGGCCTGGCGCATGACCCCCTTGTTCTTCTCGAACTCCTGGCGGGCATTTGCGCCGTAGCGGCCCGCGTCCGTGGAGGAAGGCGAGATACCGACCAGGGCCTTGAGGTTGTTGCGCGCCAGCGCCCGGGCGAAGGGGTCGCCCTGGCGCAGGGTGTCCAGGAGGCGCTGGGTCTGCTTGCGCTCGTAGGCGAGCTGGCCGGCCACGAGGTCGTCTTCGGCGATCGGGCTCATGGTGCCGCCGAAGCGGAAGTAGCGGTGCGTTTCCGGCAGGTGCAGGCGGACCTGGCTCTGCTCCACGCCGATGTTGATGGTGCGGATCAAGGGGAAGCTCAGCTTGTCGATCGCGCGGAGCGGGCCCAAATGGCCGCCGTACTTGAGCACGACCTCGAAGTCCCGGTCGCCCGGGGCCGTTTTCACCAGCGGGATCCGCACCCGGCGGGGGTTGCTTTCGTCCGTGCCGCGGACCGGCTTGACCGGCTCGCCGGCCACCAGCGCGGTCCAAAGCGTCGCCCCCTCGGGCAACTCGACCTCCAGAAACTGGTTGATCGTGTTGTCCAGGCGATAGACCTGGCGGGCGCGGTAGGCGCCGTTGACGTCGCAGACCAGGTCGGTCTCGGCCAGCCAGATGCGGGCCCCGGCCGTCTCGACGGCCTTGCGGACCTGAGTCGCGAACTGGAGCTTGGGGGTCAGGGAGCCCGGTCCGGTCCCGCCTTGCACCAGGTAGGCCTTGGTGATCGCGCCGCCGCCGAGCAGCTCGCGCAGGGCTCTCCAAGCCTCCTGCGCCTCGCTGAGCGGCTCCAGCCCGGCCGCGCTTTGGACGACCACCTCGTCGCGTCCGGCGCTTTGCAGGGCCACGAACTGGCGCGTGGTCTCGACCTTGGCCGCATCGGCCGTTTCGACGATGGGGATGGGGGCCGTGTAGACGTCCGCGGTCAGCAGGCGGTCGTTCTGCACGAGCACTTGGAGCCTGTTCATCAGGGGGTCCTGCAGCTCCAGGCGCACCTGCACCAACCCGTCCTTGGGCTCGCCGATCGTCTTCTGCCGGAGCATGGGGACCTGGAAGCGGCTGTCGCTCATCGACGCCGGGAGCAGGAACGCGAGCCGGCGGATCCCCGCCTGCTGGATCGTGTAGTCCAGGAGGATTGTCTCCTCCACGGCCCGGTCGGTCACGCGCACGTTGGTGGCCGTCTGGCAACTGACGATCGGCCGGCGCGGCGTCAGGCGGAGCGTGCCGCGGTAGTCGGGCCGCTCGTAGTGCAAGGCCAGTGCCGTGGCTTGAAGCTGCCCGGGCTTGAGCCAGGCGCGGACCCGCTCCAAAAGCACGCTCTCGCAGTTCTCCAGCCCTTCGGCCTTCACCTCCACACCTGGATCGACCTGCACGGCCACGTCCCCTTGCTGTCGCTCGACCCCGCGGACCTCCAGGCCCGGCAGTGCGACTTGGCCCGCGGCCTCGGGCCGGCGCATTGTGCCGTGGAGCACGATGTGTACGTCGCCCACGAGTCCGGCGGCGAGGTAAATGGTCAGGAGCGTGCGTTTCTCCTGCGGCGCGGTGGTCCACTGGAACTCGCCGGGGGCCGTGACGCGATCGAGATTGAGCCCCTCGGGCACGAGGACCTCGACGCGGTGGATGGGCCGGTCGCGGACCTCCAGCTTGATGCGGCTTTCGAGGTCGCCGTCGTACTGGGCGATCTTGAGCACGGTCTGCACCTCGGCCGTGGCCCGGCCGGCAATCGGCGCGGCCGCCAGGCGGAGCGAAAACGGCGAGGCCGAATACTCGTAGGCTTCGTAGGGCCGCAGGCCCAGCGGGCTGTCTTCGCTGCCGGCGGGGGCTACGGCTTCCGGCCCCCGCGTCGAGACCTCCGTGCGGCTGAGCCGGGGTGACGCGATGGTGCGCACGTCCAGGAGCGGGCTGCGGCGGATGGTCAACACTCCGGTGTCCATCGCGGCGTCGGCGACCGAGACCGCCGGGGCATGGAACTCGGCGAGTGGGCTTGCGCCCGCCAAGCCTTCGCCCACGCGCCCCGCTCGCCACAGGCGGAGCACGAGCTGCTCGCTATCCTTGGCGGGCTTCAAGAGCGTGACCTCGACCACCTGGCGTTTCTCTTCCTTGCGGACCTCCCAGCCGCGCACGTTGCCCCCCTCGACCTTCTCGACCAGGTAGTCCGGGGGCACGTAGAAGGTGAACGATTCGCGCTGGCCGCGGCGGAACGCGAGCGTGGTCTTCCACACCGCGCGCAGGCCGTCTTCCTGGATGTCGAGATCGACGGAGGACTTGGCCGTGAGGCTGCGGTCCACCTCCCCTTCGCCCACCTTGGGACGCCACCGCAAGCGGATGCGGCCGGAGAGCCCCAGCGCGGTCTCGATGCGCTGGTCCGGCTTGTCGAGGTCGTAGCTCCGGCGATCGGTCAGCTCGTCGAGGCGGACTTCGGTCTGGGCCTGCGGCACGACGATCGACATCGAAGTGGCCGGCGCAGCGGGGAGCGCCCCATCCATGACCCGCCAGCCGCCGGTCCGCTCCAGCCTCATGCGGACTTCAAGCACCAGGCGATGCCGCCCCTTGCCCGTCACCAACAGGGCCACCAGCGAGCCGTCGGCCGGCGGCATGGGCCGGGCCAGGGTGAGTCCTGATTGCTGATTGCTGATTGCTGATTGCTGATTGCTGAGGGGAGGAGGAGGCGCAGTGCGCACGATACTCAGGCGCGCGGGCCGGCCGTCCAAATCGGCCCGGGCAAGCACGCCGCCGCTTAGTCCCAAGGGGATCGTGACCGGCTGGTCGCCGAAGACGTCGATTTCCATCTGGCCTTCGATGCGGAGGAACTCCTCGCCCTGAAGGGTCGCCGTGTACGAAGCCCCGGCCAAGCCATAAGGCAGCGGCGGGGCCTTGACCTCCAGCTTCTTGTCGGGATAGGCCCGGTTCCAAAGCTCGACGTACTTGTCGTACGGCACCAAGACCTGGTTGGCCTCTTGGATGCCGGTCTTGGACTCGGGGTCGTAGGGCAGGATGAGGGCGTCGTCGGGCACCTTGACCGGCTCGGCCGGCTCGACCACCTGGATCACGTAGGGGGCCGTCTTCGCCTCCGGCGTCTGAGCGAGGCCGCTTGGGCACAGGGCCAAAGCCGCCAAGACCAGCGCGGCCGTCACGGCAGTTGCCTGACGCGCGGACCTCGAGCGGCACACGCGGCCCGCCAGCAACCGCACCAGCCAAGCCAGCACGTAATACACCACCAGCGCTGCGGCCGCGTAGACCGCCAGATCGCCCGCCGTGGCCAACTCACCCCAGCCCGGCACCATCGGCACCAGGGTCGCAAGGGCCGCAACCCCGACCAGGAATCGGACCTTGGCCCGTGCAGGCCGGTTGGTCATGCGCAGGCCGATAAGGAGGACGGCCGCGCCCAGGGCCCAGCCCAACATGCGGAAGCGGGGCCGGTTGGCCAGCGTGATCATCAGTCGCGGCTCTTCGCCGAGGCTGCGGAAGGTGAGCGTCCGCTTGGGGGCGTCGGGGGTCTTGGTCAGCTCGATCTGGAGGCTGCGGCGGCCTTTCCAGCCGCGGGTGTAGAACTCGGGCGGAGGGGCGGGCTTGGGCTCGTGATCGGCGGCCTTCGCGGGCTCGCCCTCGGGGAGCGCTACCGTGGGAGGCGGTACCTCACCCTCGCGTTTCGATCCGCGGATGATCACGAGGTCCAACTTCTCCACAGACTGTACCTCCGGGGGCATCCGGCCCGGAGGTATTGCGCTAATGACGCCCGGCGCGGGCTCTGACTTTGGCTCCGGCCGGGTCATTGCCGGTCGCCTTCTGAATCCCGCCCCCCCCACGCCGGGTCTTTCTGATGGGGCCGCCTTGGACTTTCCTTTCGGCTGCGGTATATGCGACCGCTCGATGTCGGCAGAAACATCGGCGTCGAGGTTTTGCAGAAGGCTCCGCACGGCGGGCGCTTTCTCGGGCAGGGCCATGTGTTGATCGGCGGCGGCATAGCCCGTTTCGCCCGCGGCCGCCTTGTAGTCGCGCATCGCCGGGGCCGCGGACTTGGCTTTCGAGTAGCCCGTTTCCGACTTTCGGAGCGACGGCAATTCCCATTCGGGACGGAATAGAGCCAATCCGCAAGCGGCCAGGGCCACGTTGACGATGGCCGGCCGTTCGGGCGGCTCCGCTTCCCCGACCACCGTGCCCCGGCTCCGCACCACCCTGTATCCGGTGGGCACCGTCACGCGCCACTCCAAATCCACCAGAGGGACCTCGATCCCCGCGGCGTCGCGCTCGGCATGGAGCCTCAGCTTCGGCGCGGGCAGGTCCACCTCGCCCAGCATCGTCACGGCACGGACCTTCGTCTGGTAGGTCAGCTTGAGCGTGCGCATGGCCCCGGCCTTCGCCGCCGGCAGGTCCACCAAGAGGCGGTCGTCCTGACGTTGCGGCTTGACCGGGCTCTCGTCCACAAGCACGGCCCAAGGCTCCGAGCCGGCCGGCAATTCGATCTCCAGATACAGGTCCTTGTTGTAGAGGCGGAACACGGCCTCGGTCACGGCCTCGCCGCCGGCCGAGAGGTCGGTATTGAGCGTGGCCTTCTGGACGATCGCCGGTTGCAGCCCGTAGCCCGGGTGGCGCGAAACGTCCACCTTCAGCACGGCCGGCTCGCCCACGAATCCAAACGCGCCCAACAGGCGATTGCCCGGCTGGTACGCGGCAAGGACCAGCTCGCCGACGTGGACCTTTCGGGCGTCGGTCTGAATTTGGACGTCGAGCTCGGCGCTCCCCTCGACCGCCACGAGGCCCGACTGATGGGCCACGCGGTCGGCCTGCACCACGGGGAGCGTTTGCCCCTTGTGTACTTGCTGCGACTGGCCCTTGGCCGCGGCCAGCGGCTGCTGTAAGTCCACGGCCAGGCGCACGGTGCCGCGGCGGGGCTCTGCCAAGAGTACGTTCCAGCGGCGAAGCTCCCCTCGCTCTTCGCTGGAGAACTCCTTGACCCGCACGCCCTCCATGCCCGCGATCCGCAGCGCGGTCGGCGTGCTCTTCGGCAAGAGCAGGCTCAGCGTGCGGGTGCGGGCCTCGTCCACGCGGAAGTCGATCTCGTAATGCGCGATCAACGCGTCGGGCTCGACGCGGAGGAACGAGAAGGTCCGCGCGGTCAAACGCGGCTGCATGCGCTCGACCGAAAACGCGGCCTGGTACGGCTGGCTCTCGTAGCGGTAGGCCAGGCTCGTGGCCACTTCCGCCAGCCCATAGCTCTTCTTTTCTTTCTCGTCCAGCGGCGTGAGCTGTTTGAGGGCCTCGGGGCGCACGACCAGATCGCTGCGGGCCTCGACGGCCACGGTCCCCGCGGCGGCGCGTGAGCCAGACCGTAGCC
>CAYGZI010000030.1:0-18731 GCA_964354245.1 uncultured Planctomycetaceae bacterium | reverse complement strand
GCTTCGTTCAGAGCATCTCCATTGCGCGGCCGATGCGGGGCGTCGCCGAGGCGCTGGATTACAATGCCCGCACGCTCGACCCGGCGCAGGTCGCTAAGACGCGTCGGGAGATGGCGTTCCTCGTTTCGGCACTCATCGACGGCGATTACTGGCAGTATGCTTGGAACCAGGGACGCACTTCCTATCTGGCAAACTTCGGCAGCGACCTGTACCTGGCGGTGGGCCTGATGGCGCTGGTGCTTCCCGACCACCCGAACTCGAAGCAATGGCTGCAATATACGCTGGGCGAGCTGGACAAGGAATTCGCCTACTACATCAGTCCGGACGGGGCAGGCGAAGAGAACGTCGCCAACTACTATCTGTGGACCTGGCGGCAGTTCACGCCATTGCTCGGGGCGCTGCAGCACAATGGCATCTTCGACGCCGGCAAGCATCCGCGTTACCAGGCAGCCTGCCGGTTCTGGATCGAAATACTCACCCCGCCCCAGCCGAAACTGGCAGCCTACTCCGCCGCCGAGCCGATCAAGCCGGAGGACTGGCGGCGCCGCATCCCGCCCTTCGGCGACCACGGCTTCAACAACAGGGAGGTGACGGAACTCGGCGGCCAGACCGGGATCCTGAAGGACGCCAATCCGCAACTCGCTGCGGAGTCGGCCTGGGCATGGCGGCAGACAGGGGCCGCAAAGCCGACCGTTGAGATGGGTGTAATACCGCACATCCTGGTCGCCGATCCCACGGTGGCCCCGCGCGTGCCCGTGCTCGAGAGCCGGCGATTGCAGGGGTTAGGCGCCATCCTGCGCAACCATTTCCCGTCCGACAAAGAGACCTTCTTGGCCATCAAGGCCAGCCGCATCTACTCGCATCATCAACACGATGAGGGCGCCATCCACCTGTTTGGACGCGGCGTGCCGATCATCCTCGATGCGCTGCACCCGGACGACCCGGCTAGTTGCGCCCGCGAGGACTGGCATCCGATCATCAGCTTCGCCGATGGGAAAACGCACCGTCGTGGGGAGGTCGCCGAATTCCGGACCAGCCCGTTGACCGATTTTGTAGCCGCCGACATCCCGGTGGGGCCGTTCTTGCCGGGGCCGCCGGAGCCGGGCATGACGCGCGGCGGCAACCGGCGGCAAGTGCTGCTGGTGAAATCGCCGACGCTCGACGTGCCCGATTACTTCGTTCTGCAGGACATCGTCTACGGTCCCGCGGCCAGTCAGTTGAACCTCCCCGTGTTCTGCGGCAAGCCGCAGCCCGGCGCGGGTGGGAAGGCCAACTGGGTGCTGTTGCCGCCCATCGATTCGCCGAACTACGGTGTGGCAACCGATCTGGTCTTCCTCTCCCCGAAGACGCCGGACATCGCGGTTTCGCCTATCACCAAGGGTGAAGGCGGCCAGAATGCCTGGGCCCTTTCGGCGCGCCAGCCGGCCGGGCGGAACTGGGCGGTCATTATTTACCCCCGCGACAAGGAGATGCCGCCGCCGACTGTGGATACGCTCGATTCGCCTGGCGCCTTCCGGCTGACTTCCGCGGGGAAACTCGCGGTCGATTACGTGGTCGCCGCGGCCGGACCGACGTCAACGGAGACGGACGATTTCCGCTTCACCGGGCAGTGTGGGGTCGCTCGCCTGCGTGACGGGCGAGTGAGCGTGTCGCTGGTGGACGGCACGGAGGTCCGCTGCCGGGAGATCGGCGTGTTCGGGAAAGGCCCGGTGTCGCTGGCGCAAACAGCCACCAGTTTCACTGGGACCGCGGACGGGCCGAAGCGCGAAATCTACCTGTTGCTCGGCCGGGAGTGGACCAGCGACTTGGTCCTCACCCTGAACGGCAAACGCGAAAAGCGCAACTCGCCCAACGGCGTCCTCGCCATCGAGCTGCCGGAAGGGCGATGCGAATTCACTATCGAAAAGCAATAGTTGAACTGACACTTGCACGAGCAGTTCTTCATCGACAGCGAGAATTCCCCTTACACAATCAACACGAACTCAAATTGACTACGCCATGTGTCGCACAAGCCTGTTTCAGCGGCCGCCTCGTTGCTATACGACGACCCGGAACAACATGAGACGCCAGGCGAGAACTTCATGCCGCACCTCACGCCACCTGCACGAGTCCTTTGACCGCTTGGTAAAGCACAAAGCGCTCGCCCCCGATTGGGGAGGCGAGATCGCAACTCAAGTTAGGAGGAAGGATTCCTTTGATTCCTCGCCAACTCGGGAGAAGGAAGTCGTTGCAGACCGCTGATCCGCACGGCAAGATCCGATTGCCTCTACCAATGACTCCCACATGCCGTGGTATTTCGCGGTACAGAATTGGGAATTGCTGCCGAAAGTGGGTTTGGCCCCTATGCACGGCCGCGACGTGAGTTGAGATAGGTAAGCAGGGCTCGTTCGACCAACTCGCCGAGTTGGCACCTGGTTTCCCATGACCAGTCCCGATATTCGGCGATCAGTTCGCACGGTACGCGAAGCGTCACTTTCTCTCTGGGACCTGCCGGTTGTAGGGTGTTTCCGGGAGGGCGCCCAAGCCGAGCACGAGGGGGCGGGGGAGCGGGAGACAGGTTTGGAATGCCAGCGGTGCCCGTCGTCCTGTCGTCGCGCGGCGATTGTCCGCGTCTCGTTGGTGCAGCCGGTGTCGGTGGGGCGGAGATCAATTCGCCCAAAACACCGCTGATCCCGCCTATCGTCTTTGAAGCCACGGTATAACCTCCGCAAGTCGTTTGACGACGACAGCATAATCCTGCAGAGCATTAGAGCGAGTCAGATGGTGGACTTTGCCGGCAGTAGTGGCGTAGAGCAACCGCACGTCGCCGCGAACCTGTCCCAGAACCGGCCAGTACCGAGACACCTCTCGGCAGACTTCTTCTGTGATGGCCTGCCGGGGGTGGCAATTGGTCAAGACGGCGCCGATGACGGAAAGCTTCGGATTGACTCGCTCGTTGAGCATACGCACCGTCTCCTGCAGATGGATTAAGGTCCGTACCTCGAATCCGCCGGGCTGAACGACCACGCAAGCGTAGTCGGCGGCCGTGAGTGAGGCAACCGACAGAACTCCCAAGGAGGGCGGGCAGTCGAGGATAACTGTGGCGGGCTGGCGAAGATCGGTCTTCTCCAAGCAGGTCTGCAAAAGGTACTCCCGCCCCGCTTCCGCGATGAATTGCGTCTCTCCGCGAGACAGGTCTATGCTGCACGGGGAAATGGTCAAGTTCTCGGCAAGCGAGACCACGGGTAGCGGACCGCGGCGGCTCATGGCCCGATAGAGCAGGCCGTCGCGATCGGTCAGTCCGAAGGCAGTCGTAAGGCTGGCCTGCGGGTCCATGTCGACCAGATGGACACGTACACCAGCACGGCTGAGCAGAACAGCAATTGCCGCCGCGGTCGTAGTCTTTGCCGTGCCTCCCTTATGGTTCGAGATCGCAATCACGTTCATGGTCTTTGCTTTACCATCCCGCTGGCATTCTGTCACGACCATTCTTCTGGCAGCAAGGCTATTCAAGCGTTCTGGCTTTCTGGCATTTGTCGAAATGCTTGTCGTCTCAAGAAAGGTTGCCCATTGTCGCCGCTGTTGGCCACTCCCGATGTGGCGTTCGGACTGGCCGTCCCCCGCAAAATGCTAGGGTTTCAGACAGGCAGCCCTGCTGCCTGGGCCGGCAACGTTGGGCACTCGCTCTGGTCCAAAGGGGTCGGCAAGTCAAACTGGAAGCAGAGCAGCAAACACTGGGGTGGAACATGAGTAAGGCAACTCGACCGATATTGCGTGCGGAAGCAACGGCTGGTCGTTTCGAAGTCGTCGTGGACCCGGATGTAGAACCTGTTGACTGGGACCGTGCTGTCGCCAGATTCCTACTCGCCGTCAAGGGCCGCAGCTCTCCGGCTCCGGCCGCCTCGTGTGTCGAACAACCGTCAGCGGCAGGCTGCCTGTGGGAGCCGCGCCAGTATTCTGTGCCTGGCAGTTGCATCGTCCAGGGGACTTGATTCTAATATAAGAATCGACCGTCGCGTTCAACGCCACCGGCGTTTCGCGGCCTTTGCGCCTTTGTTCCGGAAACAGTCGGTCATGGGGAAGTCTATGCAACAACAAGAAACGGTAGTGCTCTACCTCCGAATGAGCGATGAGCGGCAGGAACGCTCGATCCCGGAGCAGCGATCGGAACTGCTGAAGTACGCCACGAAGCACGGCTACACGGTTCTGCGAGAATACGCCGATTCGGCCATCAGCGGCGACGACACGGCACGCCGGGTCGGGTTTCTCCGCATGCGGGAGGACGCCCAGAAGGGCGGCTTTCAGGTGGTCTTGTGCTGGGACCAGGATCGTTTCGGCCGGTTCGACCCGATCGAGGGCGGCTATTGGATCCTGCCATTCCGCAACGCTGGCGTTCGGCTGGAGACGATTGCCCAAGGCCGGATCGACTGGAATGACTTTGCAGGTCGTTTGCTCTATCTCGTCCAGCAAGAGGCGAAACACGCATACTTGCGCGATCTCAGCCGCAATGTCCTGAGGGGCCAACTTGCCAAGGCCAGGGAAGGTGAGGGTGCCGACGGCTCAGCGCCTTATGGCTACCGTTTGGAAGACGATAAACGAGTAGTCGTCCCGGAAGAGGCCGCCGTGGTGCGCAGGATCTTCGCTGAGTACCTTAAGGGTGGGACCATACGTGGCGTGGCGGCATGCCTGAACGCTGAAGGTCTTCGATCTCCGCGAGGAAAGCAGTGGCGGACTTCTACCATTCAGTCACTTCTGGTGAACAAGAAGTACACGGGCTCTTTCATTTGGGGCAAGTATGCTGCTGGCTATTACCACGGCGCCGAGAATGGCGAGATCGTTCCTCGGCAGAAGACTGACAAAAAGCACCCGACAAGCCCTATCGAGCACCCGGATCGGTTTGAGGCGATCATCGACAGGAAGGTCTTCCGGGCGGTCCAGAAGCGGCTTGAGAGGCAGCGTCGAGACACCTCGCCTCTACGGCAGCCCGGCGAACGGTTTCTGCTGAGCGGCCTGCTGAAGTGCGGGCACTGCGGGTATGCCATGATCGGCTACCACTGGAATCGCAAGAAGGCTGGCGAGCGACGGAAGATGTACACGTGCTCGTCACACCACTTCCAAGGGAAGAAGGTTTGCACGAGGAACACGATTTCGGAGGCAGCTCTGGTGGAATGCGTCGTCCGCATCGTCCGGGAGAATTACCTTTCCGAGGCGGGCCTGGACGGGCTGCGGAACGCGCTTCGACGGGAGTGTAAGGCTCGCGCCGTCGTCGATGAAATGCTCGACGTGGAGAGCATCGGACGGCGGATTGAAGAACTCGGTCGCCGGATCGATAACGGAGCTGATCGGATCTTCTCGGCGCCTCCGAGCCTGACCAACACCCTATACGCCAAGCTGGAGCAACTCCGAGCGGAACGCGATCGGCTTCGTGCTCAACTCGACGCTGTCGAGAGACAACAGGCTGGCGCCGACCGGCAGGAGTTCACGGAGGTTGAGGACGCCATCTCCGCGCTCGCGGACTTGCGCGGGGCGTTTGATAAGGCGGATCCGGCCGCCACCCGAGAGCTGCTCACTTCATTGGTTTCGCGAATTGACCTGTTCTTTGATCGGCACCAGCACGGCAAGTACACAAGGACCACCTTCCGGGAGGGATTGATCCACATTCGCCCCGATCCCGCATTTACAAGCTTGTCCACAACGTCCACCCTTCTGATTAGCGATGGCGATGATCTCGAGCGGCTTCAACCCGCATTGTCGCCTTGCCCAGCGGGTTTCTTGGCGAGGGCCATTGCTCTGCGTAGCTTAGCTCGCCGACCATGGGCGACCTGGGCAGGTCCCGCAAGCGATCGCTGTGCGGAATGGCCTTCCGCAGCCTGTCGGGGTCGCAATACCGCCTCAACGGCCAGTGGCCCTTGGCCGGACTGCAGAAGACCATCACGAAGTCCCGGGGCGGGAGGTCGAACATCGGAGATTCCTATCCTTCCGGCAAGCGTGTATGAATCGTCTTGAGACGTGTGGTATCGTTGGCTGTCAACTCACGACCTTGTGGAGGACAGCCGATGAGGGCCAGACCGACACGCGACCTTCCTGCCCGGCTAGAGGGTGTTCGGCGGCGGTTCGAGCGTTGGCGTGGGACGCATCAGGCCCGTACGCGGATTCCCGATAGGCTGTGGGCGGCGGCGGTGAAGGTGGCCGGCATGTACGGGATTCACCGGGCGGCCAAGGCGTTGCGGGTCGATTACTACTCGCTCAAGAAGCGGGTCGAGGGGGCCCTGCTGCCACTGCGAGCAGGGTGCCTGCGGGGGCTGCCGGGGCGGCGTTTCTCGAATTCTCCCCTCCCGCGTGGCCTGGCCCGGCTCTGCCAAGAGGCGCTCTCGCACGACCCGTTCACCGGTTGGGTCTTCGTGTTCCGCAACCGGCGGGCGACGGCGCTGAAGATCTTGGTCTACGACGGCCAGGGTTTTTGGCTTTGCCACAAGCGGCTTTCCAGCGGCCGGTTCCCCTGGTGGCCGACCAGTCGAACCGCGGCGGTCTAGACGCTGGCGGCCCATCAGTTGCAGGTCCTTCTCTCGGCAGGCAATCCCGAAGCAGCGCAGGCGGCGCTCCCCTGGCGGCCGGTCGGCCCGATCGATTGACGCGAACCGATGGCGTCAGGTCGATCTTGGGCTTTCGATGCGCCTGTGTTATGCTGCCGGTCCATGACCCATCGACCGAACTGCCCGATCCAGGAGGTGTTGTTCCCGTCGTACGTCCGCCTCCTCGGATTGCTCAAAGACAAGAACACGAGCATCGCCCGGTTGCGGAAGGTGCTCTTCGGCGCGAGCACCGAGAAGACCGCGGCG
Organism: uncultured Planctomycetaceae bacterium; assembly: GCA_964354245.1. Classification (GTDB taxonomy): domain Bacteria; phylum Planctomycetota; class Planctomycetia; order Pirellulales; family Thermoguttaceae; genus CAYGZI01. Next base: position 11,913 of record CAYGZI010000030.1, on the reverse strand, counting down.
GTGATCGGCAGCGGGACCGAGTCCGAGACACCGCCGTCGCGTGAGGACGCCGCCGCGACGGACGTGCCTCGGGAAGCCGAATCGGGAACGGCCGCGGAAAACGGTTCGCCGGCCTCGACCCAGTGGGACATCGTGCAAGCCCAGGCCAGGCACCTCGAGCCGGTCTACGGCGAGCTGCTTCGGCAAGCCGCTCAGGGGGATGTCGTGTATAACGACGACACGACGATGAAGATCCTGGAGTTGATGGGCAAGCGTGCCAAGGAGAAGGCTTTGGCGGAAGCGTCGGTCGAGGACCGTGCGTCCTCGAATCCCCAAGACTGGATGCCTTGGAACTACCGGGAAACCCTCGACCCTGTCTCTGCCCCTGCCGCCTCTGCTCCCTGACTGTTCCCATCACGCCTGTCCCTGAGGTTGGATCATGCCAAAACGCACCTTGAAGAAAGCGGGCAAAGCTGCGAAGACCACAGATTCCTCGGAAAGGTTGCGCAAGGCCCTCGGGAAACGCACGAAGGGCGAGCTGATTGACGCCCTTGTGGAGTTCGCCAAAGAGGATCGCGGAATCCTCCGGCGGCTCGATGCACGATTCGAGCTGGAAGCCCCGCCCAAAGAACTCGTGGCCGCGACGCGTCAAGCGATCGCTGACGCGACCGACTTTGACGAGCGGGACATCAATCGCAATTTCAGCTACGACTACGCAGCCTATAGCGCGGTGAAGCGCAACCTGAGCCGCTTGATCGACCTGGGGCAGTTGCGGCTGGCGATGACTCTGTCGCTGGAGTTGATGGACAAAGGAAGTTACCAGGTCGAAATGAGTGACGAGGGATTGATGACGGAAGACATTGAGGAGTGCTTGCAGGCGGTCATTCAGACCCTCACAAAGTGCGACCTGCCGGCGGGCGAGGTGGTCGCATGGTGCGCGGCCATGCTCAAAGGCGACCGCGTGGGATGCATTTGCGATCGGGACCTTCGGTCGCTGCAACACCATTTCGAGGGGGGGCGGTCGTAATCCACAGCACCGCGACGCCCGCCCGCACCGCCAGCTACCCCCCCCTCAACATCCCGGGATCACGGGCGGTCCGCCGCGCAAAGGTTTTGCACGCCTGCCGGAAGGACACGATGCAATCCCAGCGGCCCTTGGGCTTGTACCAGCGATCGTCCTGCCGGAACTCGTACTCGCCGCCCAGCCGCTTCCAGCGCAGCAGATCGTTCGATTCGGCAAAGAAGATGGTTTGCCGGTCGCCGCGCCACTCGGAGAAGTTGAGGAAGAACTTCTTGTCTTGGTCATAGCGAGGCGATTTCCAGGTGGAGCCCGTGCCCAACCACGTAACCCCGTCCGCCTTGCGCAGGACCACGCCCGGCCCGGCCAGGATGTAGAGGTAATACGTGCCTTCGTGATAATACAGCCACGTGTCCCACTGCCCGCCCAGGGTTCGGCCCTGATAGAACATGCCTTGGGGCGCCGGCTTCGGTGCGATCAGGGCGTAGGCATCGGTGCTGTTGAGGTGCAGTTTGCGGTCGGCGATCCGGGCGCCGCCGCAGAGTTGGCCCGGCGGATAGTTCTTCATGCAGTCGTTGGTCGTCCCATCGTCGAACGTCCATTGGCCACGGGGCTTGGGCTCCGAGGCCGCCCCCAGCGTTAAGGAGGCGATCGTCTTGGCGTCCAACGCCTGGTCATAGAGTCGGGCCTCTTCGATGGTGCCGTGGAAGAACCCGGCGGCGCCCATGCGGCCCAGGTAACGCAGTCCCAGCAAGACCACCGAATCGCCGGCAAAGGCACGCGGTTTGTCGATCCGATACACTGCGTACGGTTTGCCATCGCGATAGATCGTCACCTGATTGCCGGCGTAAACCACGGCGATCTGGACCCGGGTAGCGGGATCGGCCGTTTCCGGCAGATTGGCCGTTTGTTCCTTGGCGTCCTGAGTGCGGCGGAAGAAATCGCTTCCGGCCATCCATCGGCCGGGCACGCGCTCGCCGAACACCAGGGCGTCGAAATCCTCACCCTCTTGCACAGCGATTGCGCTGCTACCGCGCTGGGTCGTGTTGGCCGGAGAGATCCAGGCAACGAGCGTCTTGTCGTGGAGCACCGGCGGCGCAGGCGCCGGTTTGGGGGGAGGCTTACCGGCGGAAGCGTCGGCGGCGATGGCAGCGGTGGCCAGAGCCATACTGAGCACGAGCAGGGCTGTGGTTTTTATAGTGTGCAGTTGGTTGTTCATGGTGAGCGGCTGAAAAATGAGCGTTCATTTGCGGGAAAGTGTCACGGGGCGCGTTGATTCCGGCCTAGGGGAACCGAGTGAGATTTAGCTGCGTCGAAAAGATCCTTAATGTCCTTGTACGAGCACCCAGCACACTTCGGATTGTTCCGCACTCTGCGCCACAGAGTTGACGGAAAAAGGTTGCGAGTAACCGTTCAGAGGATTCCCGAAGTCCCAGGGCTTTGGATAATATGGGAGAGGAAAACAGAATCTCTGCAGCCCCAACGGATCAGTGTGCGTCAGCGGGGCATTGCTGCAGTAGCCATAGAGGTTCTTGTCTCCCGCTTCATAGCCCTTCGGATCCCTGCTGACGAATCTCTCCAGCCCGGCGTCGTAGTAGCGGGCGCGGTAGTAGTAGAGGGAGGTGAGAAGGTCGAGGGTGCGGCCGGTGTAGAGGACGGTGTTGGAGTTGGCGGAGGAGCCGGCCGTGGTCCAGTCGGGGTTGCGGTACGTCACCACGCCGTAGGGCGTGTAGCTGTTGCGCTCGGCGACCTCCCACTCCTCCGTGCCGGAGTCGTACTTGACGAGGCCGGTGACGTTGTAGTTGGCGTCCGCGAGGTAGAAGACCCGTTGGGCGGCAACGATGCCGGAGCCGTTGGTCGTGAGGGTGTCGCGGAGGATGGCAGCGTCGATGTAACGCGGCGACCAGATGTACTGGTAGCCGCCGTCGCGGTTGCCGTCCACGGTGGCCTCGCTTTCGATCACCTGCTGGCCGCTTAAGTACTCGTCCACCACCTTGTCGGGCGTCGAGCCGTCGAAGTCGCTGAAGACCTGGATGCGGCGGTTCGTGCCGTCGTATTCGCACTTCTCGACGATCGTCTCGCCGTCGTCCACTTCCACCAGCCGGTTCCAGGCGTCGTACACGGCCGTCTTGCCGGACTGGAGCGTCGTCATGTTGCCGGCCAGGTCGTAGCCGGAGCTGCCCTGGGTCGGCGTCTCTTCGTTGGCCGCGCTATAAGTGCCGGCCGCCAGGTCGTTGCCCAGCGAGTCGAGCGACCAGGTCTTCTGGGAGACCCTGTTCATCCTCATGTCCACCACCCAAGGGAAAGGCTCTGCTGGGCAAGAACGCGGTGCCACCCGTCCGCTACTGGTCCTCATGAACGTACGCCAGCGCTTTCAGGTCATCCCATTGGTTGTGCGCTTCTGCGTTGTCGATTGCGGCGAGGAGTCGCGCCATATCCTCTGATCTTGCTTCGGAGACCAACACTCTCTTGGTGCCGACGCGAACGCAGCGAAGCTGCTGATAGACAGCGCCAAGGGCCTCTGCCACCGGCCTGTCCAAGGTTACTCTGCCATCACGATACTCAGCGGTGCGTTGCGCGATGTGCCCCGTTATGCACGTATGCGTGGCAAACTCCACGCGATAGTGCGAATCGCTGGCCTCTTCCACCCGCTTGAAGATTAGGGTGGAGCCATATCTGTGGCCTGCCGTCACCCATCGCCCTGAAAGCGTCCCGTGTGCGACGATCCTTTCCGCAGGCAAGACGAGTGGAGGGACACTCTCTCGGTCAAAGGCGTCGATTCGATCTTCGTACCAACGACGTTCTCGCCATTTGACATATTGGTTCCATGCCAAATAGGAAAGAATGGCAACGATTCCCAGAATAACGAACCATTCGGAACATCTCAGTTTCCTCAGCATCGAAAAACCTCACCTGGGACGGGCACCCTTCCTCCGAAGTTTCTCTTTGTACCCCTCAACGGTTACGCTCTCTTCCTTTATCTCGGCGTCGAACGCGGCTTCGCACTCCGCCTTGGACTTGCAGAATCCCACGTTCGCGATCTTTTGGCAGCGGTCGTTCTTGAGCCGCGTCAGGATCGCAATCGCCTTCTCTCCGGCGTCGATCTCATTCTCTTCATACCCGCCCGTCCATTGGGACAAGTGCTCTGTCTCATGGACAATGTTCGCGATTAGCCCGACGTAACCTTTGCACGTCCTGCATGTCTTTTCGTCCACGGGCACCCAGACCGTCTTGTCGAGACCGCCGGTTATATGGTGTGAGAAAGGTCCCCCCCAGCGATATCGACACTCAACAAACCACGAGTAATCGCTAGGTCTCGCCTCCCCGTATTTCAGCGAGTAAGTCGGGCCGTTGATCGCCGCGATTGCATTGTTGATGCAAGCGGCTTCACCTCGCGTCAGCTTCCTGCCGTTTGCCTGCCTTTCCGCTCCCGCAAACGAGATCTCAAAGGAACAGAGAACTCCTACCTCTGCTCCCAAGAGAGTGCCGGAAAAGGGCCACCGCGGGGGCCACCAAGCCTCGCCCTCCGGATCGGTATGATTGGCCGGATCGTCGCGGACATAGCGATAGAGATTCGCGTCATCAGCGAGATAGCCTATCGGATCGCGGCGAATGAAGCTGCCCAATTCGGGACTGTAGTACCGGGCGCGGTAATAGTACAGGGAGGTTTCAGGGTCCAGTTCCCGGCCCGTATAGAGGGTCGCGTTCGAGAAGTCGGACGCGTTGTCGCCGTCGGCGGTGAAGTCGGGATCGAGGACGGTCGCCTTGCCGTAGGGCGTGTAGACGTAGCGCTCGACGACCTGCCATTGCTCGCTGACCTTCCCCACCAGAGCCGTCACGTTGTAGTTCGCGTCGGCAAGATAGTAGAGCCGCGAGGCAGGCTGGATCACCCCGCCCGAGTACGTATCGCGAAGTACCAGCGAATCGACGTACCGCAGCGACCAGATGTTCTGGTACTTCGGGTCGAGGGATTCCGGGCTGGAGGCAGGCGAGCCCGCCCGGGTCTCGATTACCTGTTGGCCGCTGAGGAAGTAGTGCGTGGCGTCCTGCGGCACGCCCTCAACGAAGTCGGTTAACTTCTGGATCCGCCGGCCGGTCGCGTCATAGGAGAACTTGGCGAGCAAGATGCCGCCGTCGCTGAGTTGCACAAGCCGGTTCCAGGCGTCATACTTGCCTGCCAGCGCGTGGTCCGCGTCGCCGGCCTGCGGCGCGGGAATCGTCGTCATGTTCCCGGCCAGGTCGTAGACGGGGCTTGCCCACCCGCCGGTGATAGCGGTGATTTCGTTGGCCGCGTTGGCGGTGCGGTTCTGCAGCGGCTCCTCGTCGTCGTCGAAGGTCCCGAAATTCCCCAGGCCGTCCAGGCCCCAGGATTGGTCGAAGGCGTCGGCGCGATCCACGTCGGTCAGACGGTCGAGGCCGTCATACGTGTAATCCTCGTTGAAGGCGGTGTGCAGGTCGTTGTCGCGGCTGGTGCGGTTGCCCGCGCGGTCATAGGTGTAGGTGTAACGGTCCAGTGTCAGGTCAGGCTGGGCCCCGTAGTCCTTCCAGACCTGGTCCACGACGCGGCCGAAGCGGTCCAATGCGGCCAGGTCGTCGGCCGCATGATCGAGCTTCACCTCGATCTGGTCGTAGTCTTCGGTGACGATCGTGCCCGCGCCGAGGTACTTGTAGGCCGCGTAGGTGTCGGTGCCGTCGCCGATGGTCGCCAGCCGGGACATAATGTCGTCGATCGCTCCGGTGGTGCCGTAACCGTACTGGACCTCGCGGCCGTTGGGATAGGTCACCTCTTCGAGCCGGACGTACTTGGCCACGCCGCCGGTGGCCCCGTCCGCGTAGTCGTACTGGACCAACAGCGTGTTGGCGTCAACCGCCCCGTCGTGCTCCTGGTACTCGCGATAGACCTGACCCCATCCATTGTACTCGTACTGGACATGGTTGACAGCGCTGCCTTCGCCCACGTCCGGGTCGTCGCAACTGGTGACCGACTCGACGTGGCCGATGTCGTCGTAAGTCGTGCTGATCCTGAGGATTGCGTCGTCAACCAGGCCCGAGGAGCCGAGGCCCGTGACGCGGTCGTGGGCCAGGCGCCCGGCGGAGTCGTAGACGTAGGCGTGGACCACGCCCCGCTGGTCCGTGGTGCTGGTGGTGCGGCCAAGCCGGTCGTAGGCGGTCTTCACCTGGTCGTCCCCCTCGGGGTCGTAGACCCGGATCGTGCCCGACGCGGAGGACGGCGCGCCGGCGTCCCTGGAGATTACGGGAGCGAATCTCAGGCATGTGCTGGCGGCGCCGCCTGAGCCGAGATGGGCCTCCTTGCTTGACGTGATTCCGCCTCCGGCGCAAGCCGAACAAAGGGCAGCGAGGCGGGTCGATTTCACTACTTCTTCTCCGTTGCGAGAAGCCACCCGCGAACGTGCTCGGTCACTCGCCGGAGCCGCTCGTCCGAGATCCGTTCGCGGTACACCGAAGCCAGATCGTCGCTCACGTGGCCCATTCAGTAGCTCCCGGACGGTCAGGCCCTCGGCCGGCGTCCGCGGAGTCCTGCCGCCCAGTAGATCGGCCTTCTGCTCCAACCACCGCTCCAAGGCAGCTTGCGCCCCGTGGTCACCCTCGGGGGTCACGGGCCCGAAATAGTGGAGCTTACCCCGTACCTTCTTGGCCCACCGTTTGGTGGCATGGGGGCAGAGCAAGAAGTCCTTGCGGGGTTGGACGGGTTTCGCTTTCGTCCGCCGGCTCTTAGAATGAGTCATGGTCGCTCCCTCCTTCTTCAGGGTGTTGACCGGGTTTCCCTGGCGCCCTTCACCAGGGGAACCACTCCCAGTAGGTTCGTGGGTGTCAACATGGGTGTCAACGACCCGGAGGGGCACGCAAGGAATCAACGTAGGTCTTTTGATTGTGACGCTTTGGGCCCGTAGCTCAGCGGTCAGAGCAGGGGACTCATAATCCCTCGGTCGGAGGTTCGATTCCTCCCGGGCCTATTGGAGCTGCGACGATTGCAGCCGGTGTCCGGTCGTCAGGGCCCGGCGGAATCGCTCGTGGTCGTAGAACGTGAAGCCGCGAGCAAGCTCTCGGCAGTCACCCCGGGCGCGAGCCTGTACGACGAAGCCATGAACAGCTCGGGTCAGAGATTCACCGGGATGCCGCGCCCGGCAAGATACTCCTTCATCTGCCGGATCGTGTACGTGCCGAAGTGGGCGATGGAGGCCACGAGCACGGCGTCGGCGTGCCCCTCGACGACCGCCTCGTAGAGGTGCTCCAGTGTGCCGGCGCCGCCCGAGGCAATCACGGGCAGGCCGACCGCATCGGCGATGGCCCGGGTCATGGGGATGTCGTAGCCGGTCTGCACTCCGTCGGTGTCCATGCTGGTGGGGAGGATGGCGCCGGCGCCGAGCTTCTCGACCTGCTTGGCCCATTGGACTGCGTCGATGCCCGCGCCCTCCGTCCCGCCGCGCACGACCACCTCGAAGCCCGAGGGGAGCTTGGCGGACTTGCGCGTGTCGATGGCCACGGTGATCCGCTCGGAGCCGAACCGTTGGGCCGCCTCCTGGACCAGCTCGGGCCGTCGCACGGCGGCGGTGTTGATCGAGACCTTGGAGACGCCCAGGTCGAACAAGGTCTGGATGTCCTCGACCGTGCGGATGCCGCCGCCGACGGTGAGCGGTATGGAGATCCGCTGGACGGTCCGCTGCACCGCGTCCAGCAGGGTCTTGCGGTTCTCGACCGAGGCGGTGATGTCGAGAAAGACGAGTTCGTCGGCGCCGGCGTCGCTGTAGGCGGCCCCGTTCTCGGCCGGGTCGCCCACGTCCCGCAGGTTCACAAAGTTCACGCCCTTGACGAGCCGTCCGTTCTTCACGTCCAAACAGGGGATGATCCGGCGGTAATCCATCGTTGGCTCCTGGAATGGTGTGTTGTATTCCTCTCGGCGCAACGCCCGGGGACTGTGCGCAATCGAACCCATACTTTAAGCCGCCCCGCGGTAAGCTTTCAAGCCCTTGGCCGTGACCGACAGACGGGCTACAATGCCCCCCAGGAAGGCGTAGGTTATGCTTCAGCATAACACTCGCCCCACAATAACGTAGCAAACTGGAACGAAGGCGGCGATATGCTGAAGCACGACCTACGTATCTGGAGGGACGAGCACGGCATCCCCCACGTCGAGGCGCCCGACCAGCCCGCCCTGTATTGGGGCCAGGGCTACGTCCATGCCACCGACCGCGGGCTGCAAATGCTGCTGACGCGGCTCGTCGCCCAGGGCCGAGTCTCCGAGTTGCTCGACTCCAGCGACGGCTCGCTCCGGCTCGACGTCTTCTTCCGCCGCATGACCCGGGCGGAAAGTGCCGCCCGGCAAGTCGAAACCCTCCCGCCGGAGGCGCGCCGCTGCCTTGAGTCTTATTGCGACGGCGCAAACGCCGCCTTCAGCCGCAAGTCGCCCTGGGAACTGAAGCTCCTCGGCTGCCGCCCGGCGCCGTGGCGGCCCGAGGACTCGATCCTCATCGGCCGCGTGCTGGCCTACGCCATGCTTGCCGGCACCCAGGCCAACATCGAGCGGCTCCTGGTCGAGATGGTCCAGGCCGACGTGCCGCGCGAGAAACTGGAAGAACTCTTCCCGGGCCTGTTGGGCGAGCTCGACGTGGACCTCGTCAAGCAGGTGCGGCTCGGCGAGCGCGTCGTGCCGCTGGAACTCTTCTGGGGCACGGCCGTGCCGCGATTGACCGCCTCGAACAACTGGGTCATCTCCGGTGCCAAGACCGCCTCCGGAAAGCCGATCCTGGCCAACGACCCGCACCTCGAAGGCAACCGGCTCCCGGCCGTGTGGAGCGAGATCGCCTTCCATTGGGGCGACCGCTGGGCCCTGGGCGGCTCGATGGCCGGGACCCCGGGAATCCTGATCGGCCGCACGCCGGACCTGGCCTGGGGCGTGACCTATGCCTTCGTGGACGCGGTCGATTCGTGGATCGAGCGCTGCCGCGACGGAAAGTGCTTGCGCGAGCCCGACCGGTGGGTCCCGTTTCACCAGCGCCGCGAAGTCATTCTCCGCAAGAAGAAGGAGCCCGTCGAGATCGTCGTCTATGAGAACGATCACGGCGTCCTCGACGGCGATCCGAGCCGCGAGGGATTCTATCTGGCCACGCGCTGGGCCGCGGAAGACTCGGGAGGCAAGTCCCTCGGTCAGATCTGCAAGATGCTCGACGTCCGCACGGTGGCCGAAGGGATGGACGTCCTCGGCCAGGTCGAGACCGCATGGAGCTTCGTGCTCGCCGACCGCCAGGGCGATATCGGCTTTCAGATGTCCGGCCTGGTGCCGCGGCGCCGCCGAGGTGCAAACGGCTTCGTCCCGCTGCCGGGCTGGAAGAAGGAGAACGACTGGCTCGGCTTCGCCGGCCCCGAAGAGCTGCCGCGAGTGCTCAACCCCGAGCAAGGATTCTTCGCCACCGCCAACCAGGACCTCAACCAGTACGGCCAGGTCAAGCCGATCAACGCGGTCATGGCCCCCTATCGGGCCGAGCGGATCTTGCAGCTCTTGGCGCAGGACAAGCGATTCACGCCGGCCGACATGTTCGCCATACACTTCGACCTCTACTCGCTCCAGGCCGAAGCGTTCATGAAGATCCTCCGGCCGCTGCTGCCCGACACGCCGCACGACCCGGGCACCATGCAAAGCATGGTCGCGGACGGTGCCCGGATCCTCCGCGAGTGGGACCTGCGCTATGACGTGGATTCCCGCGGGGCGTTTCTGTTCGAGCAGTTCTACGGGCGGCTCTTGCGCGAGGTCTTCGGCAAGGGCGGCCTGGGCGAGACGGCGGTGGACTACCTCGCCACCCAGACCGGGATTCTCATCGCCTTCCACCTGAATTTCGACCGCGTCCTGCTGGCCGGCCAGTCGGCCTGGTTCGGCGCCCGGTCGCGCGAGGAGGTGTTTCGCCAGGTTGCCGCCGAGGCCCTCGTGGTCGAGCCTCGGCCCTGGGGCGACACAGGGCAATACCCGCTCCACCACATGCTCTTCGGCGGCAAGCTCCCCCGTGTCCTTGGATTCGACCGCGGGCCAGTGACCGTGCCCGGCGGCCGGGCCACGATCCACCAGATGCAGCTCTACCGCAGCGGCGACCGCGTGACGACGTTCGTCCCCTCGTTCCGCATGGTCGCGGACCTGGCCGCCGACGAGCTTCACACCAACCTCGCCGGCGGCCCCTCCGACCGGCGATTCTCCAAGTGGTACTGCTCCGATCTGGCCAACTGGCTCGCCGGGAAGTACAAGACGATCGCGCCGGACAAGACGCAGAAGCAACTCCGCTTCCCGTGATCGACGTGCGGCGGCGACGGCAAATCGTGACGCTTGCCTTGTAGGACGACTTTCAAGTCGTCCCGTGCAACAACGTAGGGCCGGCTGTGCCGGCCGACGACCCGCTAGTGCCGGGCGTGGTCGCCCCGGTCTTCTTCCCCTCGTGACGACGCTCTGCGGCGTCACGAGGGCTTGTTCTGCAAAAAGGTTGACATTGCCGGCCACGTTGTTAGACTGGAGAAATCGCCCTTTGTGAGGAGCGGCACTGGTCCGAAAAAGGGGGTTCTCTTATGACCGCCCAATCCGCCGATCACCGCCCGCCGCGTCGATCCTCGTCCAACCGCCACGGGCATCTTGTCCGTGGGGCAGGTTGCCAACCTGCCCCACAGTATGCGCGCAACCGGCACGCGCGTCCCGCCTCACTGCCGCCCGGCCGCTGCTTCGGTCGGGACCACTCGACCAGCCGATCGCCACGCCCCAAACGTTTCCCACGGCGAAGATCGGCCCCCCCCTGTAGACTTGGTTTCCCAGTTTCCTTTGGGTGCGGGCCACATGATCCTTGCGGGGTACACTCTTCCAGGTTAACCTGCCCATATATGGAGGTGCTTGCTGCCGTGTCACCCTGGAGGGACTAATCGTCGGCACGGGGTGCTATGATCTGACGCTTGCGGGAGGTACTGCTATGGCTTGGCTGGCTGACACTGCACGTCGTTGCCTGTGTTTGGCTTTTTCCTCCGGACCGCGACCGGGCCGACGGGCCCTCGACCGGGCTCGCGCATGCAGTCGCCGGCTGCGTCTTGAGTCGCTGGAGGCCCGGCAACTCCTGTCGATCATTATTCCAGTGACCAGTTCGGCCGACAGCGGAGTCGGGTCTCTTCGCTGGGCCATCGGGCAGGCCAACGCGATAAGCGGACAAGACACCATTACCTTTGAGATCCCTGCCAACGATCCCGGGCACGTCTACTACCACGACGACGGCGTGGCAGGCCAGGTAACACTGGCCAACGTCACCGCGACGACGGCCGACGACGACTCTTCGATTTCCGACATCGACCCCGACTGGCCCCATAGCTGGTACCGAATCCGGCCGGCGTCGCAACTGCCCGACGTCACCGAGGCCGTGGTCATCAACGGATTCTCGCAGGCCGGATCGCAGCCGAACGCGAACCCCATCGACCAGCCCGTCAACGCCGTGACCAAGATCGAATTGGACGGAACCAGTGCGGGCGCCGACACCGACGGGTTGTACGTCATGGCGGACAACTGCACGCTCAAGGGCCTGGTGGTCAATCGCTTCTCGGACACCGGGATTGTCGTCCGGAACAGCAGCGGCAGCGCGGTCGAAGGCTGCTACGCCGGGACCGATGTGGCGGGGCGTCTGGACCTCGGTAACGCGGGGCAAGGCATTTGGGTGCGGGACTCCTTCGACACCACGATCGGCGGCGCGGCGCCCGGCGCGCGCAACCTCATCTCGGGCAACGACAGCTACGGCGTATGGCTCTGCGACACCAGCGCCGACAACTTCGTGCGGGGCAACTTCATCGGGCTGGCCGCCGACGGGGTCACCGCGTTGGAGAACGGCGAGTCCGGCGTCTATCTGAAGTACGGCGCCCCCAACAACACGATTGGCGGAACGGAG
>CAYGZI010000029.1:0-18820 GCA_964354245.1 uncultured Planctomycetaceae bacterium | reverse complement strand
CCAACCGCCCCCGGCTCCGGCCCATCCTGATGACCACCGTGATGCTCATCGCCGCGATGATCCCGATCGCGTTGGGCCGCGGGCCGGGCTCGGCCTCCCGGCCGAGCCTGGCCAACGTGATCCTCGGCGGCCAGACCCTCTCGCTCCTCTTGACGCTCCTGGTAACACCCGTGGCCTACTCGCTCTGGGACGACCTGGCGCGGCTTCTTGCGCGGCTCTTCGGCCGCCTGCGCAAACCGGCCGAAGGAGGGCTGGCATCCTTGCCTGGCAACGGAGAAACCGAGCCGGCCGAAGCCGAGATCGGGGTCAGACTCTAAATATTCAATTTAGCGGCCGTCGGCGTCGGCCCGTTCACGGAGGTCTCGGCATCGAGGCGTGGACACCCCGGCCGCGGTACGACGCAAGGTTTAAACTGTATTTTTAGAGTCTGACCCCCGCGTTTTTTTAGAGTCTGACCCTCATCTTAAACTCCCGGGTCATGCGCCCGAGGTCATCGTAGATGGATGGGAATTACGTAAGGCGTCCCCGGAACTCAGGCGTCCCCGGAACTCCGAGTTACGTAAGACGTCCCCGGAACCTGTCCCCGGAACCTGACCACGGGCCGGAATTGCGTATGCTGTCCCCCGAATCATTGAAATCAGAATGGATGGACTACTCGCTTCGTCCCTGTTTCGACCCCGGCTTGACGTCAATCTGGGGGAGTGCTCCAGATCGCGAGAAGATCAGTTCGACGCCTTACTTCCTCGAAGCGCGCTTACATCCCATAACCTTATCGTGCCGTCATTGCTCGCCGAAGCCAGCGCCTTGCCGTCTGGACTCCATGCCACGGATTCGATGGCGCCAGAATGTCCCGTGAGAGTGATGATTTCCTTGCCACTGGCCACGTCCCAGAGTTTGATCGTTTTGTCGCGGCTCCCCGATGCCACGGTCTTGCCGTCCGGGCTGAAGGCCACCGAGAGGACAGCCGGACTAACTTCTCCGATCTGGTCGTTGGAGTGCCCCGTGAGAGTAGCCGTAATCTTTCGGCTGGCCACGTCCCAGAGCGTGATTGTCGAGTACTGGCCAGAGGCGAGAATCTTACCGTCCGGGCTGAAGGCAACAGAAAAGACAATATCGCCGGTATCTTCGTCATCTGAGAGCGCGGCGAAGCTTTTGCCGTTCGCCACATTCCACAGCTTGACCGCGCCGTCGGACAGCCCGGACGGTAAGATTCTCGCCTCACCCCCAGAGGCGAGAGTCCTGCCACCCGGTGTCCACGCCACGCACCAGACCCCGCCGGAATGCGCCGCGAGATCAGCAATCTCCTTTCCGCTGGCCACGTCCCAGACCTTGACTGTGCCGTCGCAACTTCCCGACGCGAGAGTCTTTCCATCACGCCTCCACGCCACAGACGTAACACAGTCCTTATGCCCTTCAAGAGTGGCGACATTCGTGCGGCTGGCGACGTTCCACAGTCTGACCGTCCCGTCATACCCACCGGATGCCAAAGCCTTGCCATTTGGGCTCCACGCGACAGAAGTGACCCAGTCGCCGCCGCGTGCCTCAAGGATTGCCGCGTTCTTGCCAGTGGCAACATCCCAAAGCCTGACCGTTCGGTCACTACTCCCCGAGGCCAAAGTCTTGCCGTCTGGACTGTACGCCACGGAATAGACGACCCAAGTGTGTCCCCGTAGGGTGTTCCGCAGTTTCGGTTCGGCAGCCGACGCCGAAAAGACCAACACTAGGGCTGCACAAAGCAGCCAAAAGGCGCGATTCATGGTTCACCTCTTGCTCGAGGTTTCGCGGCGAATTACTAGTTCACTTCTGCTTAAGTTTAAGTCCCGCCAAGTACTCAGCACAAAGGTTGTCGCACCCCTTCTTAATCTCTGCCAGGGCGGCTGGGGTCGTGCTTTTCTTCATGTCCCTTTTGGTGCATTCTTCGATCTTCTTCTGTATGTCCGTCTGCTTCATAAAGCACCTCCAGCATTCCTGCTGCGCCTGTATCTGGCAGCTCTTCCTATATGCTTTCTCTTCGTCCCTCCCATGGACATGTACGAATTCATGTTCGAGCGCGTTGATTGCCGAGCACGTGTTGGGGGAGCTTTTCGTGTTTATGCAAACGAGGCTCCTTTATATGGGAGTGGGTGGTCTGTGTTTCCAGCCGGGTGTTTTCCCAACTTGGCACTTACAGTAAAGACTGAAAGCTGTGTCGCCGCAGTTGTCCCTGAAGTATACGGCGGCTACGTTTGTGCCGCTTTTCAGCTTCTTTGCAAGACGATTGAGGGTGTCCATGTCAAGGAACTGGCCCTACCAAGTCATTTCGCACGTCACTGGGCAATACTTCTGGTGCCAAGGCGTGATAGGCCACAGAGGAAGAAAGTCCCAGCCAGGGAACCATTGCATTGGCGGTCCGGGCAGCGGGATGATCGGCCGCAACTTGGTTTGCTTCCCGGACGGATCGACGTATGTGATAGGGTTGTTCAAGCCGTAAGCATACCCGTTTCCAGAGGACGGCACCGGGTCCTGCGACATCCAGCGGCCGAGGAAGGGGTCGTAGTGACGGGCGCGGACGTAGTAGCGGTTCCAGAAGGCGTCGTAGTAATAGCCCAACGCGCCCACGTAGCGGAAGGGATTCACCGTGCTTTCGTACTCCCCGAAGCTGCCTCCAAAAGGATAAGGGTCAGACTCTAAATATTCAGTTTAGCGCCGACGAGCCCCTCTTCAATCTCCACCAGCCGCCGCTGGAGCGCAACATGCTCGCCGGCCGCCTCCTGCCGGAACCGGCGCCGCGCCATGCAAACGGCCATCGACGTGATCCCGCCGTAATGTACGCCAATCTGACGCTGGTTCAGGTCCGTCAGCCGGCACGCCAGCTCGATCGCCAGTGCCTTGGCCCCGCCCGCCCGACGCCCGTGACACCGCAGGTCTTCGGGCGAAAGGCCGAAGCTCTCCGCCACCGCAAGGTCGATCGCCTCCAAATCCACCAGCGGCCGCGGAAGGGCAAGGTCGCGGTCGGCCGGGCCGCCGGTGCGCAGGCCCTGGAGCATCCCTTCCACTTTCTTCACGTAGTCCGGCGAGCCGACCGCATGACGGTTGGCCGCAAGGGCCTCGCGAAGCGGTAGATCGTCTTCCATCAGGCAGGAGTACACGTAGCCGCGGTAGTGACGCCGGGCCGTCGAGCCCGTGGGCCCGAACTGGCGGAGCACGTCGTAACAGACCCAGGGTTCCGCCGCCGCCTGGCGGACGTAGCCGGGGTAGCTGCTCCAGGGATACGTTTCCAGAAGCCGCTGCCGCCGGGAGCCATCCAGCCGCCGCGCAGCCTGGGTCCGCACCGGGTTCAGGTGGATGTAGCGCGAGAGCGGCAGGAGGTACTCGTCCTCCTCGACGAGTTTCGCGCGATAGCGGCCCTCCAGCACGTGCCCCGGCGATCGGTGTTTGTAGCGGAAGTAGAGCGCGTAGCTGCTGCCGAGCCGCTGCATGAAGCGGGCCAGATTTGCGCGGCGGGTTTGGACCAGGAGGTGGTAGTGATTGGGCATGAGGACGTAGGCGTGAAGCAGCACGTCGTAGGTGGCGAGGTTGTCGCGGAGCTGGCGCAGGAAGCGGCGGCGGTCGCCGTCGCCGAGGAAGATCTTCGCGCGGCGGTTGCCACGCGACATGAGGTGGTACACGGCGCCGGGGAATTGGAGGCGTGGAGGTCTTGGCATGGACGCGAGGATACCCTGAACGGCGACGCGAGGCAAGACCTAAACTGAATTTTTAGAGTCTGACCCTTATCACTTATCACCTTCGTCTGGGTCGTCTCTTGGACCAACACCAACGAATGGAGCACGGCTCCAAGTGCCGGGCACCGAATCGGCCTCGTCCGAGACACAGGATCGACAACCGTTGGCCCAACGTGTAAGATGACCGACACGCGCCGGATGACCGGCAAGGGTGTGGAGCGATTCGCCAATTACCAGGAGGACGATTCCATGTTGCACTTCCGATGGTGTCGTGTCGCTGGTCTCGTGGCGGTGCTATGCGCCGCCAGGAGCGTCGCCAGCGCGGAAACCTGCACTTTGGAGATCAAACGCCTGGAACTACCCCCGGGCAGCGGCATGCAGTCCGGGTCCGCACAGGATTGGGTCTACCGCTCGACCTCGTCGCAGCACATCTCCATGCAGTTCGGCCAGCGGGCCTATCGGCCGCCCAATGCGGAAAAGGAGTTTCGCGACCTCGTCAAGAAGGAGCCTGACAAGTACGTCTCCAAGGAGCCGTTCCGTGGCGTGGCCAAGCTCGGCTCCGGCAAGTTTGCCTTCGTATTGGACGCCAAGGACGAGAAGTCGAAGGGCTACGACCGCCTGTACTTCGATCTGAACGCCAACGGCGACCTGACGGACGACAAGCGCGTCGACGCTGATCCCAGCCAGTCGCCCCGCGTCACCGGGCCCGAGGACTACGCCCGGCACCAGTTCCCCCGCGTCGATCTGTCGGTCCCCGTCGAGGGGAAGCCGGTGGAGTATTCGTTCCTGGCAAGCGTCTATTCATACAGTTTGTCGGGGACGGACGACCTCCGGTACGCCTCGGCGCAGTTTCAGGCGGCCGCCTACCGCGTGGGCGAGGTTTCCCTCGACGGTCAGAAGCACAAGGTCGCCCTGCTGGACTACAACGGCAACGGCCGGTTCGACGACCAGATCAAGACCCTGCCCAATGCCTTCTATTCCGGTGGGGGCATCGTCGCCGAGATGGGCGACATGCTCATGGTCGATCCGGACCCGGCCGGTCGCCCCATCGTAAGGCGCGGTTACGAACACGAAGCCCAGCAATACATCTCCAAGCTGGCCAAGATCGGCGCGCAGTTCTACGACGTGAAGGTCTCGCCCGCCGGCGACCAGCTCACGCTGACCCCCTCGACGCTCAAAGTCGGATACCTCACGAACCCCAACGGGCCGTTCACGGGAATGATCTACGGCGACCACGGGTTCCTGCCCATTCGCGGCGACGCGGGAAAGCCCGTGGCCGTTCCCGAGGGAGAGTGGAAGCTGCTGGCCTACGGCATCCAGATCGCCGGCTGGAAACCGCCGCCGAAGCCGGAGAAGAAGGACACGGGCGAGAAGAAAGAGAAGCCCAGAGGGCTCCTCGATTCACTCAGCAAGGCCCTCGTGGGCTCAAAAACGCCCGACCGGCCGCGCGAGGAGCCGCGCTATGGGCCGGTGGGCATGTGTGCCGTGGATGCCCACGGTACGGCCAAGTGCCCGCCGGTGACCGTCCGCGCGGGAGAAACGGTCACGCTGCCGTTCGGCCCGCCTTACAAGCCCGTGGTCGAGGCCAACGTATCGAGGTGGGTCGGCGGCGCGGAGGTGCGGTTGTCCATGACGGTGGTGGGTGCGGGTGGCGAGGCGGTCTCCAACCTCCTCGTGGACGGCTACCGGCCTCCCAAGCCGGAGTTCACCATCACGGACCCCAAGGGCGAAGTTGTCCAAAAGGGCAGCTTCGAGTATGGATGAGGTTTCACGTGCCAGTGCTCGTGGCGAGCACCTTCCAAGCTGGCCGAAGAGTATCGCGTGCGCGTGCGGTTGGAGGGCGGGCCGTTCCAGATTGACCCGTCCGCCGAGAGCGTCATCAAGATCCCCGAGGCGCAGCGGGCAGAAGTCAAAGTCAGCAGGACCTAGAGCCGCACACGGACAACTTGCCGTTTTCCGAAGCCCACAGGCTGCAACCCGTGGGCTTTACGGGGGCGCTAAGACATGAACCGGGAGGAACCTATGAAATCGCTCGCGTTAGCACTTGGACTAATCGCCTTCTTCGTCCTTGGGACCCGACTCGACGCCTTTGGCGCCGGTCCGGCCGCGTCTGCGTCAACGGGCGCCAAGATCCCCGTCATCCTCGACACCGACATCGGCGACGACATCGACGACACCTGGGCCCTGGCCTTCTTGCTGAAGTCTCCGGAGGTGGACCTGAAGATGGTCGTGACCGACACCGGCAACACGACCTATCGGGCCAAGATCGCCGCCAAACTGCTGGAGGTGGCCAAACGGACGGATGTGGCCGTCGGGCTTGGCATTCCCCAAGGCACCAAGCCCGGCCCGCAGGCCGCATGGGTCGCCGACTACGATTTGGCCCGCTACCCCGGCAAAGTCCACCAGGACGGCGTGGCGGCGATGATCCAGCTCATCATGGACTCTCCGCAGCCGATCACGCTGGTGTGCATCGGGCCGATGCCCAACATCCGCGCGGCCCTGGAGAAGAAGCCCGAGATCGCAAAGCGGGTGCGGTTCGTCGGGATGCACGGCAGCGTGCGCAAGGGCTACGGCGGCAGCCCGAAGCCGGACGCGGAGTGGAACGTGAAGTGCGACCCCAAGGCGTGCCAAAAGGTCTTCACCGCCGCCTGGCCCATGACGATCACGCCGCTGGACACCTGCGGGATCGTCCATCTCCGCGGCGAGAAATACGCCAAGGTGGCCAAGTCCGCCGACCCGGTCGCCCGGGCGGTGATCGAGAACTATCGCATCTGGTGGAAGGCCGGCAACCCGAACAAGCCGGAGAAGATCGACGCCAGCTCGACGCTCTTCGACACCGTGGCCGCGTACCTCGCGTTTTCCAGGAGGACGGACATTCCTGTCCGTCAGCCGGACCTGCTGAACATCGAGCGGCTGCCGATCCGCGTCACGGACGACGGCTTCACGCGGATCGACCCGAAGGGCAAGGAGATCGATTGCGCGATGTCGTGGAAGGACCTCGGCGCGTTTGAGGACCTGCTGGTCGAGCGGCTGACCGGCGGACGGTGAGGGACGTCCGGGGAAACACGCGAGACGGTGTCTGAGGTGATGGAGCGGCTTGCGCCGGAGCGAGGTCAGGGTCAGACTCTAAATCTTCACTTTAGCCGCTGTCGGCATCGGCCCGCTCGCGAAAGTCACGGCACCGGCGCGAGGGTCCCCCCGGCCGCAGTGGGATGCAAGGCGGAAAGTGTATTTTTAGAGTCTGACCCCGATACTCGGCTCTATGGCCCGGGACCCCACCGGGCCACGACCTGGCGCTCGGTCGCGAAATCGACCGGCCCCTGGTCAAGTTCGCCGTGATCGCGGTGCTTGAATAGGACGTGATGAACCCTCGCTGGCAGGCCATCCACTGTGCATGGCGTCCTGTACGGCGTTCCCTCCGCGTCAACTAGGACTTCGCCGTCCAGGTAGACCTCCGCCTCGAAGGGGTAAGTGACGAAATTGACGTACACGCGGGGCGGTCGAGTGGCCCAGAATACCAGCACGGCCCCGGCGAGCAGAACAAGGAGAGTTCCCGCCGCGGCGACCACCATCCGTCGCGGCCGACCCACTGGCGAAGCGACCGCTTGCCGCTCCGCCGCCAATAGCTCCGCGACCATCGCCCGGGCGTCCCGGAACCGCTGCTGCGGATCCGGCTGGCAAGCGCCCAAAGCAAGGCGGGCCAGATCGCACAGGACCGGCGTGCCGGCGACCTCGCTTGCCCGCCCGCCGAGTCGCGGGAAGGTGTCGGCCGGCAGTCCGGAGATCATCTCGTAAAGCACCAGGCCCGCGGCGTACACGTCGGCCCGGGCGTCCATGCGCCCGTCCGGCGGCATGTACTTCTGGGTCCCAACACGCGACACCTGGGGGCCGGCCTCCGTCAAGAGACCGAAATCGGCCAGCTTGAGCTCCCCGCCGACGAAAAGGCAGTTCGACGGTTTCACGTCGCGATGCACCATTCCCGCCTCGTGGAGCGACGCCAGGCCCTCCAAGAGCTGCCGGGCATAACGGGAGCACTCGTCGGGCGGCAGGGGCCCGCCGGCCAACCGGCTCTCTAAGGTCGCAGCCCTGTACCCCGCCTCCGCCGAACCCGCCGCGCCCGACGCGTCGTCCGCCAGGTCCATGACGTAGAACAGATGCTCCGCGGTCTTGCCCACGTGGTGGATGTGCAGGAGGTTGGGATGCCGACGGCGCAGATTGGCCTCCAGGCGCACGAGCGACGTGATCTCGCGCCCGGCCGGGTCCCTAGCGCCCGCGGGCCGCAGGGGAATCACCTTCACGGCGCGAGGCTGACCGGTCGCACGGTTCCGGGCCAGCCAGACCCGGCCAAACCCGCCCTGGCCGATCGGCCGGAGCAGGTCGAAGTCCGGGATCTCGGGGTGCGTGCGGTCGTCGCCGGATGTGGAAGGCGAAGCAGGATCGGACACGGCCTGAACACTCCTATCGGGACCGCAGTGTCTTTTCGATATGGGTCGTCAACATGCGCTCGACCGCCGGCGAGGGGAGCGACCCGAGGGCCTGCTTGATCCGGTCGCCGAGCTGGCCGCGGTCGCGGTATGGCTGCCCAAGCTCGCCGAGGCGTTGGAGGACCCGCCGTCGGGCCTTGTAGGCGGCGTTGCGGCTCAGCCCGGTGATCTTGGCGACTGCGGCGCCGGGCAGCTCCTGGATCGCCAACAGCTCGAAGGCCAGATAATCGCGGGGGTTCATTTCGCGCCGAACCACGTCCAGCAGCGTCAAGAGCAAGGCCTGCTCGAAGGCGGTTTCCCAAGCGGCATCGGGCGGCGGAGTGTCGCTTTCGGCCTGGGCGAGCCTCGGCTCCGAGTCGCCGCCCTGGGCCCGGACCCGCTCCGAGGGGCGCCGCCGATGCTCCGCCACCTTGTTGCGGACCAGGGTCCCCAGCCAGTCGCGGAACCGGCCGCGCTGGGGATTGTACTGGAAGACGTCCTTCTGCTCGAAGACCCGCAGCATCACGTCCTGCACGATCTCCTCGGCCGTAGGATCGGAGCAGCCGCGGTGCCGGGCGAAGGCGTAGATCAGGCGCCAGTAGCGGTGGAAGAACTCGTCCCACGCAAGCGGGTCTGCCCCGTCGCGGAGCCGGTCGAGCAGTGTGGCGTGGGTCTGGCTACTCATGGCAGCGAGAGGGAAGGAAGACGCCTCGGGGGCAGCAGTCCAACTGCTGCCCCAACCACCCGTTGGTGCGGCAGTTGCACTGCCGCACCCCCCGCGGCACTTCGTCGGCCAACCTGGATCTTAACCCGAAACCCAGAATCCACAAGGAAGCGCGGCCGAAAACGGCTCCCCGGCGCATAGACCTAATAGCGGCAATCGGCCTGCCCTTGCACCCTCTGGGGCCAAACGCTAGGTTCGGCGAAAGGCAACGAAATGAAAACTTCAGCCAAGATTGCGGTCGGAGTGTACTTGCTCGTGATGGCGGGATGTGTTGTTGCCTTCCTCGTGCAGCGGTCCGTTGTGTATGGCGATCATATCAACCCCGGTCGCGGACATACGCGGGCTCCTGTGGCCATCACATTCAAAGACAAGCAGAGCGGAGAAGTCCGTGAGGCCGAGATCACGTTTGTCGACGACTCAATCGCGACCAATCCAGCTCGAATGGGAAACGAGATTGAAGAGCACCTCCAGTCACTCATCGTCGCCAACCTGGCAACTGGAATCGTGGTTCTTTTCGTCGTAGTGGCAGGATGCAGCAAAGCCGAACCAGCAGGTGCAGGCGACGCTTGACAGCGCGCCTGACCTGCGACGTTCTGTGAGGGCGGACGGAGGCCGTACGCGCCAAAACCCGCTGTGCAATCCGCGCGATCCGGTCCCAATTCCCTTGGAGGTCAATTCGATGAACGCCACGCTTCTGTCCGCCGCCCTCTTGTGTGTCATGGCGCCTCCGGTCGAGTCCGCCGGGGCCCCGCAAACCCTCTTGTACGTGCGCACCACGCCCTCCGGCGCCCAGATCCTCCTGGACGGCAAGCCGCTGGGCAGCTCGGACGGCCTCTTCCCCGTCCAGCCGGGCCAGTACCAGATCGTCGTGGACCTGGAGGGCCACCAGCCGCAAAAGCAGCAGATCACCGTCCGCGACGGGCGGATCACGCGGATCGAGCTGACGCTTGCCAAAGGGCCCGCCGCCGGATCCTCGCCGCCGGAGCCTAAACCGGGCAAGCCGGGCGCCCTCTCCTCCGGCGTCTCCTTCGGCCCGTGGACCGAAGTTCCCCTCAAGGACCGCGGCGAGGGCTTGGATGAGGTGTTCGACTTGGATACGGGCAAGTGGGGCACGATGAAGAGCACTGGCCGCATCGATGGGAACACGTCTCGGCAGATGCGAGAGCGTGGGATGGACCTGTTCATCGGCCGGTTAGGGGACAGTCCGCTTTCGCAGAGGGAGCCTTCCGTCTGGCTGTTCGACGCGGTGAGATGGGAGGAGCCGAACGGTAGCTCAATCCCTACGCCCGAGGCAATTCCCATGCTCATGCGGTTGAAGCCCGAGACTTCCTCGCTAAGAGTCGTTGGCGCAGGGAGGACGTACTACTACTACTTCAAGACCCGCGAAGGCGCAATGGGCTTACTCTACCTTATCGGCGGAAAGGGAATGGACTTGCCCACCATCCGTTACCGGCTCGTGCAGAAGACCGGCACGCAGAGTTCCGCGCCGGCCCAACAGCCCGCGGTCGCCGGATTCGGCCCGGCAATCGAGCGGGTGGTCAGCGACGACCGGGCGGGGAAGGACTGGTTCATCGACCTGGACAAAGGCGTGCTGCACACCCCGCCTGCGGAATTGGACAAACAGCGTAAGCCGGAGCAGATGTTGCAGTGGGCCCGGCGGGAAGGCGTCGATGCTTCCGGCGTCAAGGCCAACCAAGGATTTCTTCTCGGCATCGATCTGCACGTTGCAGCGATCGATGGGGCGTCGTGGGATGACGTGGATCCCGCGCGCTTTGCGTCCGCGATTGGCGATGTACCCAACACATCCGTGAAGGATGCGAAGGACCAACCTCCGGTCATGGTTGGCGGCGCAGGCCGGCCGGCCTCCGCGCTCTACGGGTTTTGCACTCGCGAAGGCGGCATGGGCGTCCTGCAGGTCATCGGCGTCACCGACGACGGCAAGGGCCTGAAGATCCGCTACAAGCTGCTTCATGGCGTCCCACAGGCGAGAAAGGTCCGTCTGTCGGGCGGTCCATCGTCAAGGCCGATGGTGCTCGACCTGGCCAGCGGCGAGACTTTCGAGTTACCGCCGGCGGCCGAGCGGGACGCGAAGGCACTCGCAACCATGGGCAAAGGGGACCTCGCTCTGGACCGCGGCCTCCTCTACTGTCTGCGCGGCGCGCGCGCTGTGCATATCGCTGACGATTCCGGGACAGAGCCCCTGGAGATCGAAGACGACGAGTCCGAAAAGGGCGTAATGATCTACAGACTGCCGCCCGTGCTGCCGGCCCGCCTCCTGGTTTTCACGGCGGAGAAGAAGCCGTTCGTTGTCACGATTCTTTCCGCGCCGCAACCCCCCGGGCTCGGCGGAGAGCTGGAATACCGGCCTGCCCAACGGGACCCGCGAGATCGCGGACAGCCAAAGGAAACGGTGATCAAGACGGTCCGCCTCGCCGAGGTTGAAACGCGCGACGCCGAGGTGGTGCTCGATCTGGCAACCGGGCAAACGCTCAAGACTCCGGACCGCAAGTCAAAGGAGGGCCTGGCCCAGTTCGCGAGATTGGGCAAGGGGGACCTGTTCTTCGTTCGGAGCGGTGTCCGTTGGAGCCTCGCGTGTCTGCGCGGCGCGACGGCGATGCGGTGGGACGCGGACCAATTGGTGCCTCTGGTGGCCGACAAACATGCGGATCCGAGGGAGCCCGTCACGGCCTACGAGCTGCCGCGAGTCCCTTGCCGCCTGAGGGTCTCCACGCCCGAGAAGAAACAATTCGACCTCGCCATCCTGGCAATCACCAAGGACGGCGGCATTGACCTGGAATACTGGCTGGCGACGGACCCCAGAACCGTGCCGGAACCGGCCAAGAAGGTCCACTTGCCCCATGCCGACACGCCCGGCGCAGGAGTCGTTCTGGATTTGGCCATCGGACAAATGCTGGCCCCCGACCGCAAGGAGGGCGTGGCCGGGTTCGCGCGTCTGGGCAAGGGGGACCTGTTCTTCGTTCGGGGCAGTCTGCGTTGGAGCCTTGGGTGTCTCCGCGGCGCGACGGCAATGCGTTGGGACGGGGGCCAATTGGTGCCCCTGGCGGAGCCCATGCGCCCAGGGATGACGGCCTACGAGTTGCCGCAAGTCCCTTGCCGCCTGAAAGTGTTCACGGCGGAGAAGAAAGAATTTGACCTCACCATCCTGGCAATCACCAAGGATGGCGGCATTGACCTGGAATACCGCCGGCTGGCGGTAGACCCCACAACCGTGCCGGAACCGAAACGGTGAGGGGAAACAGCCTCGCGGCTCCGGCCAGCCCAATCTCCGCGTACTGGAGGCTCGACTTGGCGAGGATCTGGTACTGCTTGGTCAACTCCACCACGGCAATGACGCTTACGAGGCTGGTGTCCTTGAACAGGGCGATGAAGTCGTTGGTCATCGGCGGCAGCTCGGCGGACTCATCTGGCCGCCCACATCCCGGAAGCGACCCCAACCACGCCAGGCAGCAGAGCCAGATCGCTCGACCAACACGCCGCTTCAATGCCGCAAGCCTCCCCATCACTTTATGCCCGGCCGCGGGCCCTGGCCCCCTAGTCCCTGACCCCTAGTCCCTGACCCCTGCTCCCACAATCGGCGCGGTTTGCCCGGCGGTCGTGACGCCCGGGGGCAACTCCATGATCCGGAGGTTGCGGAAGTGGATCTCGGCCCCTTCGGATTCCAGGCAGAGATAGCCCTTCTTGACCGAGGCACGGCTCAAGCCGTTGACGAACTTGCCGTTGACCGACAACTTGACCACGCCGTCCACGCAGACCACGACGTACTCGTTCCACTGGCCCTTGCCCTTGCAGCGGTTCTCGATGGATTTGCTGCGGCTGCCGCGCGGGTTGTCCGGGGTCGCCGTCATTCCGCCCGCGCCGAAGAGTTCTCCGTGGACGTACGCGACCGGCGGCAGCGTGCCGTCTTTCTGCTTGTGGAGGTTGACCCACTCGAGCTCCAGCATCTGGACCTCCAGACCCCGCGGCAGCCGCCTTCCCTCGTGTACGCTGCCGTCGCTCCAGGCAAACACCCCGGAATTCCCGCCCGCCTCGATATGCCGCCACTCGATGTGCAGGATGAAGTTCTCATACTGTTTTTCCGTGCGCATGACCCCGATCGGGCGTCCGCTGCAGACCAACAAGCCGTCGCGGACCTTCCAGGTGTCTTTGTCCGTATTCACATTGACCCAGCCCGAGAGGTCCTTGCCGTTAAACAGATCGCGGAATTGCGGCGGCTCCGCCGCGCGCGCCTGACAAAGGCCGCACAGCAGCACAATCGCGATCCGCGTCAGTCCGATTGCGTGGTTCCTCATGCGTTTTCTCCCTTGGATTGTAGGGCCCACTGTAGTCCGCCCCGAGACGGGACGGATTGAAAAAACCGTCCTACATTAGACACTCTAGCGTCACTATTTGGCAACCACGAAAGCGCGAGAGGGCGAAAAACCCGGAATCGTGGGAGTCGCGGAGGGACGCAGTGCCTGAGCGCATCGCCGCCGCGCGACTTCTTTCGCGCTTTCGCAGTTTCGCGTTTTCGTGGTCTCGTTGGCGTGTGGAGCCCAGGCCCGACTACAGCCTTCCCGCGGGGACCAACCCGGTCCGCCCGACGGATCAGGCTTGGGTGGCACGCCGGAAGGTCCCCATGAGCGAGGAGACATTGTGGAAGTTCACGGGGCTTGTTCCTCGGCTCAGCACTCCGCAGCGAAAAGTGGGTCCCATGCGAGCTTCCCGCCCAATTGCTGGAGGATTCGTTGAGAGGCAAGGCGCGTAATGAAGGAGACGAGAGCAGCTCCCTGCGGCAACGGGAGCGGAGGAAGCGTCCGCCTATTCCACACACAGATAGAACTGTATCGCTTTGTTGCGGCGGATTGAATGGTCGCCATCCGGGAAATGCTGTCCCGACCACTCTCTCGGGGGTAGAATTGATCGCAACGTGAGTCGGAACTGGTAGAGCAACCAATGTCCGAGATTCCATTGCACATCAGCCCGGACGGCCGCCACGGCGTCTCGATTGGGCCGAGTGCCGAACGACAAGCATCGCAGGAAAGCGAGCGGCGCTGCCGCCAACTGCTGGAGGCCGTCGCTCGATCGTTCACCGCGTCCACTTCACCGGGTGAGCGACGGCGTACTTCAGCAGCTCGTCGCTCATCAGCAGTTGCAGGTCGAGAATCTGCTCATAGCTCAGCGCCGCGTAAGGTTTCGTCTTCACGCCGATGGGGCACTCGAAGACAAACGAGACCGCGCCGCAGGCATGGCCCAGCGCGCTAGTGAGGTTCAGCGACGGCGGCGGGAACGTCCCCCCGTCTTCCTTCGGCTCGGGCCCGCCGGATCGGTGCGGCAGACCGGCCTCGGCGTAACGTTTTTGCAGCCGGTCGCCGAACTGTCTAATCGTCTCCTTCACCGTGCGCGGCACATAGGCCGTGGGCTCGACCGAAGGATCGCTCGCGTGCGAGTGCAAGGAGACGATGAAATCGGGCGCCTCCTCCCGCGCGAGCCTGAACCAGGCCCGCGTCTCCCGCGCCATCGGGTCGAACCACTCGTCGTGCATCAGGTTGACGCCCTGGTCGTTGAAGTACGCCCCAAGCCGACCGACCGCCGCGCCGCGCATCGGGTGAATGCGCTTGACCGACGGCCACTGGTAGTTGGTTCCATCGGGCCTGGTCCCCATGGTCACGCGCTCGTGGGTGCTCAGCTCCTCGCCGACCCAACTGTCGAACGGGCAGCGGGCACGCCCGTCGGGATTGGCGCACGGCACGATCAGCACGCGGCACCTGGCGAGATTCTCGGAGAGTTCCTTCCACGGGCGGCCCCGCAGGTCTTGGCCGGTCTCGGCCACGTGCAGCAGATTGACCAGCCCCACGATCCCCTCGACCTCCGACCCGTGGACCGGTCCCAAGAGAAGCACGGCCGGCCGTTGCGTGCCGTCCTTACGGGCGTACGACGCCGGATCGAGGCCGGCGACGGCCGAATTGTAGTTGGCGGAGGACTTCCAGGGCTGCTTCGGGCCGTAGGTCACGAGGCAGATGTTCCGCCCGCCGGCGGATTGAGCCAGGACCTCAACGCGGCCTTTTTTCACGTCTTTTACCGCCGTGTCCACATCCGAGAGGCGGCTTTTCCAAAAGGGCGGAAGGCTCGCCTTAGCCGACACTATCCGTGCCGCGAGCTTCCGGCGGGCCTCGTCCCACTGCTCCGGGTCGTGGGAGCGGCTGTCCCGCTCGTGCGGCTTCCAGTAGTCCTGCCCCGGCTTCAATGCCTCGTGCATCGCCCGGAACAAGACGCCATCGACGATCTCATCCGCGGCCCGCGGATCGCCCGTCCGCTGGGAGAGAAGCCGCATGTACTCGAAGTCCTGGCTTCCCCGGCGGAGCGCTTTGAGGCGGATGCAGGGCACTGGGCCGTCGAGGCCGACAAACTCGCCGGGATAGATCAAGAGTGCGTCGCCGTTGAGGACCTGTTTGCCTCCCAAGGCGGCAGCCAGGCTGGGGTCGCGCCAGCGCCGGCCGTCCGCGTGGTAGAAGGTGCCCCACTCGCACATCGTCGTCACGCTATCGCGATACTTCCAGGGGATCCAACCCCACGTGCGCAGGGCCAGCGCTTCGGCGTCGATGTACGGGGCGGCCATGCACGGCTCCCGGGCGCTGTTGCTGGAGTAGATCCAGACCTGGCCGCCGTGGCGGATGATCTGGCGTTGTTCGTCCGGGTGGGTGTAGCGGACGTTTCCGTTGACGCACCAGACGCCTACGTGCTCCAGCCCCACGCCGCGGACCACGGCGGGCGATCCCCCGTCCACGCGATACAGAAAGCGGCTCGGCTCTCGGAGCCCCGCTTCGCGGAGAAGCCGCGCGAAGTAGGAGATCTCCTTGACGCGGCCCGATTCGTCGTAGCGGTTATAGAACATCATCAGCTTCGTGCGGGTCCAGCCTTTTTCCAGGAAATGCCGTTCAAACTCGCGCAGGGCCTTCTTCACCGCCAACTCGTACGGCGGGGTGCCCATTTGATCGGCCGGCAGCGGCCACGCCCAACCGCCGCTGGTCTCGAACGGGAGGTAGAGCCGCTTGACGGGCGCTCCCTCGCCCGGCCCCCGGTAGCCGGATTGCACGGTAAACGCGCTTCCGTCCAAGAGCGGGCCGAACGCCTCGTCGTACTTGCTCCAGTCCAGTTTCAGCCCGTCGCCCGTGCCGGACGCCTGGGGCCCGTTGTAGAGCACGTCCAGCACGCACCGGTGGGCGTGGCACATTTGGTAGAATTTCCACAGCTTCTCCTTCGACATGCGGCGCGGGCTGATCGAGCCGTAGTCGTTCAGGCTGATTCCCAAGTGGTCTTCATCGGGAAGGGCGAAGGAGTAGACCTCCAGGCGGAGCGACAAGGACTCTTCGACCGGCGTCTGTCCCTCGCGGGCCGTCACCCGAATCGTGCCTTCGTAAACGCCGGGCTCTTGATCCCGCGGGATGTAGAGGTCCGCCCAAATCGCCTGGACCTTTTGCCCCGGCACGGCGTTGGTCGTGTCCCGGAGGTCAAACGGCATACGGAACTCGGGTTTGACCGGGGCGTCGAGCGGAATCAGGGCGTCCGGATACCACCCGGGCCCAAGCGAGTCGAAGCCCAGGGGCGAAGCACCTTCATAAGACGGCTGCTTCACCTCGACGTACCACTCCTTGAACAGCCGCACCGTCTCGCTCGCGGGAAACCGCGCCGGCCCGCGCAGGTCGGAGACGGCCACGCTGACGTTGCCCAGCGGCGTCTCGGACTCGATCTGAAGCTGAAACGCAAGGACTTCGTTTCTCGCCCCGGCCAAGGCGATCTGCCTTCTTGCACCGTCGAAGACCCAGTTGCGATCGCGGTATCCGGGCTTGATCCGCAGAGGCTCGGGGTAGATCGCGCTTTCCTCGACGGCCTTTCCCGTGCGCGGATCGATCCTCACGCCATCGTCGACCGCCCAGATTCGCACGGCCGCTTGGATCGGCCCGCAAAGGGCCAGCAGCGCCGGCACGAGCAGGGCAACGGCCTGACGACGAAAGCCGGGTCCGTTCATGTTAATGTCTTTCGGCGAAAGGCACTCGCGCCCCCAAGCATCGACCGACAAGGAGGTCATCACCGGCGCCGCGACACGGTTCTTTTCACGGCCGGACCGCTCGATTCCCAACGCCCGTGTGGCATTCTACCGCCCGCTGCGCCTCCCTGATAGAATGGGCCTGGCGTCGTCCAACGGCGACGATTCATCGAAAAGGTCTGGCTGCGGATTGGCGTGTGGACGCCTGGTCACCACACTAGCGGGGCGACGGCCCACGGGCAAGAACTTGAGTCGGAAGGAAGAATCGGGTATCCTGGGCGGAGTAGGACCGTCGGCGCCACAAGGATCTCTGAGCCGGACGAATCCGGCAAGACGTGGCCCCGGGGACGAACCGGTCCCGTGCGGCAAGTCCGCTGCCCAGACGCGATCCGGACCCACGAGTGTGGCGTTCAGTGAGAGGAGTTCCTGCGGCCTCAGAGAAGGCGCTGCCACTTCAGCATACCACAAGCCCCCCCATCCGCCTGCCATAGTGCCGGATCGCGGATCCGGCCATTGATTTGCCCCCCCTACGGATCTAAGGTCATCGGCGTCGGAAACGAGGGCGCCGTGTCGGTTCACGTCTGCCAGCGACGTGGCCCCCTGTATGGAGCTGAGAAAGCATGGTAAAGGCATCTTGGATCTCGGCGGTTGTCTTCTTGGCGGCCGCGGGCGGAGCCGCGGCGCCGGACGAGGCGCCAAACGTTTTTGAGAGCCCTGCCCCGGCAACGCCGGCGGGCGAGCTTGACCGGATTGTTTTCGCCAAGTTGTCGTCGTTGGGCATCCAGCCGGTCCTCTGCTCCGACGCGGTGTTCGTCCGGCGCGCCTATCTGGACGCGATCGGCACCCTGCCCACCGCCGGCGAGGCCCGGGAGTTCATTCAGGATCCGGACACGAAGAACAAGCGCCGCAAGCTGATCGACCGCCTGCTGGAGCGGGATGAATTCGCGGATTACTGGGCCATGAAATGGGGCGACGTTCTGCGGATCAAGGCGGAGTTTCCCGTCAATCTCTGGCCCAATGCGGCGCAAGCGTATCACCGCTGGGTCCGCTCTTCCATCGCCGGGAACAAGCCGTACGACAAGTTCGTCCGTGAGCTGCTCACCTCCAGCGGCAGCAATTTCCGCGTCGGCCCGGTCAACTTCTACCGCGCCGTCCAGAACAAGACTCCGGAAGGCCTCGCCTCCGCCGTGGCCCTGGCAGCGATGGGATCGCGGACCGATTCGTGGTCGAAGGATCGCGTGGCGGGCATGGCGGTCTTCTTCTCGCAGATCGGTTTCAAGCCCACCGGCGAGTGGAAGGAGGAGCACGTCTTCTGGGATCCCCTCCATTCCAGCACCATGCCGGGCAACACCGTGCCCGGACGAGCCGCCATCAGCACGACGGGCCAGGCGCCCGAGGCTGCGCCGAAGACACCGCCAGGGCCGCCGGCCGCGGCGCCGCCCGCGCCGTCGGCCGACCCAGAGCCCCAGACGGCGGTCTTCCCGGACGGCGCCAAGATCCAGTTGCCGCCCGACCGGGATCCGCGGGAGGTCTTCGCCGATTGGCTGATCGGCCCGAAGAACCCGTGGTTCGCCAGGAGCATCGTCAACCGCATCTGGGCGTGGCTGCTCGGGCGCGGCATCGTCCATGAGCCGGACGACATCCGGGAGGACAACCCGCCGGGCAATCCCGAACTGCTGGCCTATCTGGAGAAGGAACTGATCGCGAGCCGCTACGATCTGAAGCATCTCTATCGGTTGATTCTGAACTCCAACACGTACCAGTTTTCCTCCATGCCCCGGTCGAACGCTCCGGAAGCCGAGGCCAACTTTGCCAGCTACTCGCTCCGCCGGCTGGATGCCGAGGTGTTGATCGACGCGGTCAACAAGATCACCGGCGCGTCGGATCT
>CAYGZI010000028.1:6899-19069 GCA_964354245.1 uncultured Planctomycetaceae bacterium | reverse complement strand
CTGCTTGGCATTGGGGTACTTCTGGAAGGTGCCGGCGGCCTTGGCGCTGTCGACGTCGCAGAGGGCGACGATGTTGTTGCCGCCGGAGACGGCGTCGGTGTCGCCGCCGCCCATGCCGCCCACGCCGATGCCGGCGATATTGAGCTTCTCGTTGGGCGGGGTCTTGCCGCTCTGCGCGACCGCATGGCGAGGCACGATCGCCACCGCCGCCATGGCCGCACCCGCACAGCCCACGAACTCGCGACGCGTAAGAGTTGTCTTCTTCATGGCAATCTCCGGGTTGAAGTGTCCTAAGCGGTTAGTTCGCGACCACGAGCGTCTGAACCAGTTGGTCCGCGGGGATGCTCGCGGGGACCACCGTAAGCACGTACTCCGCAATGGCCCGGTTGTAGGCGGTCAGGGCCTCGACCAGCGCGAGCGTCTCCATTGTCTGGTAGCGGAGGCAGGGAAGGAGCTGATCGAGGGAGCGCGTCCCGGACTGATAGCCCGCGGTGGTTACAGCCCGGGCGCTATCGGCCTCGACCACGGCGTTGGCCCGCTGCTTGAGGCTCTCCCACAGGGCGGGTATGACGGCCGCCAGTCGCTCGACGGCCCGCGACTGGGTCACCTGCGGCGGCAGGGCATCGAGGTTCAGGAGATACGGCCCGGCGTGCGGCAAAGTGCTGGGCAGAAGCCACGGTTTTTCCAGGGGCCGCCCCAGCAGGCGCGTCAGCTCGAATTGGGCGTCCACCAGCCACACCCGCGCATCGCCGAGATCGGCGGCCGTGGCCAGACTGACAGCGTGGAGGCGCAAGCCTTCGGCGACCCCGCCCGGGCGAGAGCCGTGCTCCATGGCAATGGGCCCCAACTGGGCGAGCTGGTCTTGCTGGATCATGAGCGTCCGGCACTCGGCCGCGCGCCGGCATGCCAGCCAGTAGGCATCCAGCACAGGGCGGCGCAGGCTGGCGGGAATGCCGCCGGCAAGACAATCGCGGAGCGAGATCGCCTGGCCGGGCTCCGCGACTGGGCGCTGCTGCGAGTGCAACTCCTGGCTGATATACTTCGCGCGCAGGTCGGGGGCTGCGGTGGTCAGGGCCGGATACAAGGCGAGTGAGGAGCCCGACGCCGCGGGCCCGTCCCAGTTCACCCGGTTGACTTCTCGGCGCGCGGCGCCCGGCGATCCGGACTCGGGTGCGCCCGGGGCGCCGTCGGCGGTGGGGGAAAGACCGGGCGTGTTGGCCGGAGCGGCCGGTTTCCGGGGCGGGGCCGGCGTCGGTCCTTGCCCATCCGGCACGGGCCCGGCCGGCTGAGACCGGGTCGGCTGGTTCCCGGCCCCGGGCTGCTTGATGAGCATCCCCACCAACTCCGGACCAGTGACCGCTGAGCCGGCTGCGGTCAAGGCATAGTCGGCGATGTCCTCGTTGTACTGACATGCCTCGGTCAGAAGGGCCCGGCGCTGGTGACCGCAATCGGCCAGACACGCCAGGAAAGTCCACAGCTCGCCTTGGCCCTTGCCGTACAGATCGGCCACCGCCTCCAAGGCATCCTCGGCGGCCTGGACCGCGGCCGCCCGCTTCTCGATGGCCTCGAGCCGTATGGGGAGCGTGCGGTCGATGAGCCGGGCTCTTGGCGGCAGGTTGCGCGAGGCGTATAGCCTCTCGAACCTCGTCTCATAAGGACCCACGTGAGGCAAATCGCCGGGCAGCGGCACAGGAAGACTCGCCGAAAGGCCCGCAACCTCGGCCAACTCGTGCTGTGCCCGGATGGCGTCCAACTCGGCACGCCGCTCGTCGGCGGCGGAGGAGGCCCGGGCGGAGCGCAGGACGGTGGGGTCCTCGGCGCGCGGGGGCGCGAGGCGCCGGAGCAGCTCGCTTTGGTCCAGCCGGAGGCGGTACTCGCCCAGCGCGAGCGCAAGACGCCAGTAGGCACGAATCACGTCGAGCTGCTGGGACCGGCCTCTGGCGGAGGCCAGCGCGTCGAGCAAAGTGACGGGGCGGCCGATGAGAGGCGCCCCGGCGGGCAGCCGGAGGGCCTCCGGGACCAATTCGGACGGGGTGGCGCGGCGTCCTTTGGAGATGGCGGAGATCAGCGGGATCGCGGGGGCGGCCTCCGCTTTCGCTGCTGAAGGGGAAAGGAGGTCGATCGAGCCGGGCGGTGGGCCGGCCCCGCGTCCCCCCGTTTGGAGACCGCCAGCCCGGTCGTACGCCCCGCCACGCGGGTCAGTCGGAAAGGGATCCCTAACACCAGCGGCGGCTTCCTGGTCCGGTATGGGGGCAAGCCCCCGCGCTCCGCTCCCCGCAGGAGGGGAAGGGCCAGGAATTTGCGCCAAGAGGAAGCAACCCAGCACAAGACCGGAGCAACCCATACGAAGTACCTCGTGGCCGGTTGGGTTTGAAACCTATATTTCGACTAGGTTGGCATTTCCGGCCCGCGGCGTCAATCCGGGTCCGGAGTTCCGGTGGGTTCCGCCGGGTGGGTTGAGCTTATGGGGAAGCACGCATCGTTGATAAGGGTCCTGGTCGCGGGGGCGACTGCGGCCGGGCTGGCGACGGTGGTCATCGGTTTCTGCTCGCCGCGGCTTCCGGACCCTGCCACGGCCGACCGCGAGGGCCTGCTCCGGTGGCTCGTGACGCAAGACCTCGGCCAAGAGCCCCAGGACACGCGCCTGACGCTTGCCCGGCGCCTGGAGCAAGAGTTCGGCGCGAAGATCGACTGGGCGGGGGTCGGGAAAAGGCTCGATGGGCCCCAGAAGGATCGCCTCTGGGAGAACGTCGCCCTCCTGTTGGAGCCGTGGTTCGCCGACAAGGTGGACGGCTACTTCCGATTGCCGGAAAGCCGGAGGCCGGCCTACCTGGACCGGACGATCGAGTTGATCGACAACTGGAAGGGAGCCGCCGCCCTGGCTGCCGATCCGCCCTCGGGCAATCCCTGCGCGAAGCGGCCCGGATTGCTGGAACTCCTCGCCGAGCGGATCGGCCGCTGGATGCAATCGGTCACGCCGCAGCGCCGCGATCAGGCGAGGCAATTCCTGCTGGCTGTCCAAACCCGCTGGCTCCAAAGCGCGCTGCTGGGCAGCGGCACGGCCAAGCCGCTCTGAAGTCGCGACCGGCCCGGAACACTAGCGAGGTTTGGCCACCGGCGGCGCCTCAATGTCGTCGCGATCCTTGGAATGCCACAAGGGGACGCCCGTCCGAACCCGCTGGGCAAGGACTTCGAGTTTTTCGTGGGTGCCGGGCATGGCATCCGTACAGTCGTACTCGCTGTCCGGGACCTCCGCCGGCTCAAAGTCCCACTGCCCCATCTTGATCGCTTCCAGCACAGACATTGGCACAGCCGTGCTCCTCCCGACGCCCGCGGCGCACCTCGTGTCCAAAAGAAGTGGGCATACAGTATTGCGGGCGTTTTCCGAATTGTCAAGCAACTGAGGAAAGATCCCACTTCCGGGCCCAAGCCTTGATTTCCGCTCGCGAATCCATTCTGCTAACTCGATTCGCTAAGCGACGGATTCCAGCAGGAATCAAGCCGAGTCAATCGGATGGGACACCCCGACATTAGGCACGCCACGGACAGGCCGCTCCTGGCAGGGATCGCCGTGGTGGTGTTGGTGTACGCCATCGCGGCGATTGCCGGCTGGCCCCAGCAAGGGGCCCAGCTTGTGGCCCACGCGGGGGACGCTGAGGCACAACCGGAGGCCCCGCTGCTCCCCGATTCCAAAGCCGACGGTCATCCGGCCGAGGCCGCTCACGCGCCTTATTGGATGATCCTCCCCTTCGCGGTCCTATTGGGCGCGATTGCCATCCTGCCGCTGGTCCCGGCCACGACCCACTGGTGGGACAACAATCTGCACCGCTTCTACGTTGCCGCCGGCTTGGGCATTGCGACCCTTGTATACTACCTGCTGCTGCACCCGTACCCAGTCCAATGGCATTGGCTCCAGACGCGTCAGGTCGAGCCGGCCGCGGCGGGGCCCAATGTGGCGGTGACCCTCGCGGTGCTCGCCAATGCCATCCTTGCCGAATACATCCCCTTTATCACGCTCCTGTTCAGCCTGTACACGATCAGCGGAGGAATCCGCATCGAGGGGGACCTTCGGGCCCATCCGTCCACGAACGCGGCATTCCTGGCCGTGGGCGGTTTGTTGGCTAGTTTCATCGGGACCACGGGAGCGGCAATGTTGCTCGTGCGCCCCCTCTTAGAAACCAACCGCGAGCGGCGGAACGTGCAGCACACGGTGGTCTTCTTCATCTTCGTGGTGTGCAACTGCGGCGGGTGTCTGTTGCCCATCGGCGATCCTCCACTCTTCCTCGGCTACCTCAGGGGAGTCGATTTCCTCTGGACGCTGGGGCTTTGGCCCGAGTGGCTGGCGGTCAACGGGGCTTTGATCGCCATTTACTACGTCTGGGACCGCTTCTGGGCTTACCCGCGAGAGTCTGCGCAGGCCATTGCCACGGACGAGGTGCGGACCCATCGGCTCCGATTCTCGGGCTTATGGCCGAACGGCGCGTTGCTGCTCGGCGTGATCCTCTCGATTGCGCTGTTGGACCCGGGCAAGCCGCTGCCCGGGACGGAGTGGCACCCGTGGGTCTACCTGCGGGAGGTCGTGCAACTGGTCCTTGTGGCCCTCTCGTTGCTGCTGGGAAGAGCGGCGCCGCGGCGGCAGAATCGCTTCAGCTACCACGCGATCGTGGAAGTGGCCGTCCTGTTCCTGGGGATCTTCATCTGTATGCAGCCGCCGCTGGAGATCCTCCACATCGAGGGCCCTTCGCTCCCGCTGCGGAGCCCGGTCCACTTCTTCTGGGCGACCGGCAGCCTCTCGTCGGTGCTCGACAACGCCCCGACCTACGTGGTCTTTTTCGAGACCGCCCACACGCTCAAGGACGTGGTGGGCGGCGGCCTGGTGGCCGACGTGCCCGAGGCCCTGCTGGCCGGGGTGAGCCTGGGGGCGGTCTTTATGGGCGCAATGACCTACATCGGCAACGGGCCGAACTTCATGGTCAAGGCGATTGCCGAGAAGTCGGGCGTGCGCATGCCCAGCTTCTTCGGCTACATGGCGTATAGTTTTGCCGTGCTGCTGCCGCTGTTTGCGCTCACCTCATGGTTCTTCCTCCGCGGGTGATTTAGAATGTTGGTGCCCCAGCGCACTGAGCCCCCTTTGACCACGGAGCTTGCCATCACGCGTGTCCCACGACTACGTCATCACGGACCGGCAGTTGCTAGAGTATTGCGGGCGGCTGGCTGGCGCGAAGCAGATTGCCCTGGATACGGAGTTCGTTTCCGAGCGGACCTACCGGCCGGTCCTGTGCCTGGTCCAGGTGATTGCCGACGGGCAACTGGCCCTGATCGACCCTTTGGCGATCGAGGACCTGACCCCGTTCTGGCGGGCCCTGGCCGCGCCGGGGCACGAGACAATCGTCCACGCGGGACGCGGCGAGCTGGAGTTCTGTCTGCGCGCCGTGGGGAGTCTTCCGAGCGGACTGGTCGACGTGCAGATTGCCGCGGGGCTGGTGGGGATCGAGTATCCTGCCGCCTACGGCACGCTCATTTCGCGGCTCCTGGACCGGCCGTCGAACAAGGCAGAAACGCGGACCGACTGGCACCGCCGTCCGCTCAGCCCACGCCAGATCGAGTACGCGCTGGACGACATCCGCCACCTCCCCGCCATGCGCGACATTCTCATGGCCCGGCTCCAGCGGCTGGACCGGCTGGGGTGGCTGGAAGAAGAGATGGCCGCTTGGCAGAAAGAGGTCTGTGCGGCCCATTCTCACGAGCGCTGGCGGAGGGTATCCGGCAACTCGGGACTCAGCCGGCGCAGCCTGGCGATCCTGCGAGAGCTCTGGCGGTGGCGCGAAGCGGAGGCCAAGCACCGCGACTGCCCCACCCGCCGCGTGCTCCGCGACGACCTGCTTGTCGAGCTGGCCCGCCGCCAGACCGCCGACGAGAATCGCATCCACGCGGTCCGAGGGCTGGAGCGGGGCGACTTGAAGCGGCAACTGCCGAGGCTCGCCGACGCGATCCAGCGGGCCTTGGACCTCG
The DNA here is from genome assembly GCA_964354245.1 of uncultured Planctomycetaceae bacterium. Taxonomy (GTDB): domain Bacteria; phylum Planctomycetota; class Planctomycetia; order Pirellulales; family Thermoguttaceae; genus CAYGZI01. The sequence continues at coordinate 13,057 of CAYGZI010000028.1, read as the reverse complement.
ACGAGGAGCAGTGCCCCTCGGCGGCCCCGCGCGAGAGCATTCCTCACCTGTCCGTTCTCGGCCAGTTCCTCTTTTCGGCCTTGGGGAGCCTGTGCCGGCAGATGGACTTGGCCCCGGGCCTTGTGGGAACGCCCAGCGACGTGCGCGACTGGATTGCCTTCCGCACCGGTCAGGTCTCTGCCGCGCAGCCACCGCGTCTCGCCCGAGACTGGCGCGCAACCATCGTCGGACAGGTCTTCGACGATCTACTGGCCGGCAGGCTCTCGATCCGCGTCGGCGATGTGAACTCGGAGCATCCGCTCCGGCTGGAGCGATGCTAAACGGGTGGCGGGTGATTGGTGGCGCGTGGCGGGTGCAGAGAGTGAGCAGTGCAGAGTGCAATGCGGGACGTTCCACTTCTCATCCGTTCGCCTTCCGACCCTTCCCCTTGGAGGGCGGAAAGAGCCACAAAACTAGGTCCGTTCGGGTTTCGGCCGTACAAGACTAGCTGCGGCGCCGTCTCGACGATCAGGCGATGGCTATCTTGCGCCCCGCAGGATCGCCCCCCGGAACGCTCCGGCGTCCTTGAATCGTCCGTCGGGATCTTTGGCCAGTGCGCGATGGATCGCCTGGGCCAGCGCCTCCGGGATCTCAGGCCGGCGGCTGCGGACCGGAACGGGCTCCTCGAAGAGGATTCTGCTCAGCCGTTGGTGGTTCCGGAGGTTCTCGAAGTCGAAGACGTACGACCCAGTCAACAGGCGGTACAGCGTGGCCGCGGCCGCGTACTGGTCGGCCGGCGGGTTCGCCGTCCGATAGTCCGTGATCTGCTCGGGCGGCATGTAGGGAATCGTGCCGCCGATGTCGCCCATCATAGTCAGGCCGCTCAGCGAGGATGCCTGATACGCGCGGGCAATACCGAAATCGGCCAGCTTGCAGACCTCGCCCGTTGCGGTCTGTTCGACGAGCAGGTTGGCGGGCTTTACGTCCCGATGGACAAATCCCTTTTGATGGGCGTACTGCAACCCTTCCAGGGCCTGGCTCATCAGGTCGACGGCCCTCGGGATTGCGAAGAAGGGCTCCTGTTTGAGGATCTCCTCTGCGTTGGTCCCGCGTACGTAGTCCATGACAAAGAAGAGCAGGTCCCCGGCCTGCCCGGACTCGTGGAACGACACGATGTTGGGGTGTTGAAGTTGCTGGAGGATCGCGGCTTCGCGCAGGAAACGCTTCGTCTCGATCGAGAAAGTCGTCACCGCGGGGCAAATGACCTTGACGGCGACCTCCGCCAGGTCGCGGCGGCGCAAGGCCAGGTGGACCACTCCCATTCCCCCCCGCCCGATCTCGCGGACCAGGTCGTAACCCGGAACGATGGGCATCTCGCCCCCTGGCACGGATGGCCCTTCCCGCGCCGGCGGGTGCGGAGCCCGGGCGGGCCGCTTTGTCCCGTGGGCATGGAAGCTCTCCGTCGCGTCGGGATCCAAATCCGTGACGGTGGAGCCCGCTTGCGCATGGACACCGGCCGGCGGGGTGCGGCCAGCGCGGGCCCCCCAGTCTCCGAGAAAGGAGACCTGGAGCACCGTATCGCCCGCCTCGACCACGTCGCCGTGGTGCAAGTCGGCCGACTGCACGCGGTTTCCATTCACCCGGGTGCCGTTGGTGCTCCCCATGTCGTACACCCGGCAGCAGGGCGGGTTGATTTCGACCATGAAATGGATTCGCGAAAAGTACGGGTCGCCTCCAGCGAGCCGGAGGTGCGCCCGCTGCGACCGGCCGACGAGGAACGTCTGGTGCCCGTCGAACGTGAAGGTCTGCCCTCGGTTGGGGCCGGCTACCACGTCGAGCCGCACCTGTAGAGTATACGGCCCAGACTCCTCTCGATCCGCTCCGGCAGCCATTGCTTCTCCTTGCGATCAGGTGCTCCTGAAGCCTTCTACTCGGGACGATACGCTTTCCTGGCTTTGTAGAGAGCAAGCCGGCTCTGCAGCAATTCGCGGCACTCGGCAGGGGCGAGCTGCACGGTTTTTTCCCCCCATCCCACGGCGGTGTCGAAATCGCCGGCCGCGGCACAGGCGACCGCCAGTGTGTCGAGGCAGCCCCAGTCTTTCCACGCAGTCAACTGGCACGCCGTCGTGGCGTGTCTCACGGCCTGCTGTGCGGCCGCGTCGCTCGAAACGGGGCGCGTGGCGAGAAACCAGGCCAGGCCCTCGAAAGCCTGGGGCAGTTTGGGGCCCGCCTTGACGGCCGCGCGGAACCATTTTTCAGCCTCCAAGTAATTGCCCGTGGCGACGCACGCCCGGGCCCGGAAGAGCGATTGCAGGGCGGGGGAAAGGCCGCGTTTTCGCGAGACGGCGAACTCGTCGAGCGACTTCTGTCGGTCGCCCGAATAAGCCCTGGCCAGCCCGCGCCCCGCGGCGGCAATTCCTCCAAAGTCCGGCGATGCCTCGTCCGCCTTCGTGAGATCGTCGATCGCCTTGGCATAGTCGCCCGTGTGCAGCAGGGCGAAACCTCGGGCCAGCAGAAGGACGGGAGCCAGCGAGTCAACGTCGATGGACTTCGAGAGTTCGTCCACGGCGCGGCGATGCGCGGAGGAGCCGAGCTTGCCGAAGGGGTCGAACAGCCAAAGGGTCTCCGTGAAGACGCGGTCGCGCAACTTCGAATTCGACTCGATTTGCGCCTGGAGCGACTTGATTCGCGCATTCAATGCGGCGGCCTTCTGCTCGCGCGCTCTCAGCATGTTCGACAGGGCTGACCCCTTCTCCGTGAGGGCGAATATCAGCTTATCTTGGGCCGGAGTCTGCGCGCCGTAACGACTCCAGACCCATTGTCTGTACCTCTCCGCGCCCGCTGCTTGCGCCTGGTTGTCCTGAATTTGCTGCACGAGCTTCGAAATCTGCCAACGGACGGCCGCGGATTCGCGTTGTGCCTCCGCGAGTTGTTCCACGGCGGCCTTGTTCTCGACATTGGCCCTTTGCAGTCCGCCGCTGGATTCCGTGATCCGCGCGAGCCGGCCGCCGCTCCACGGCTCCGGCGTCGCGCCGGCCGTTTCAGCCTGGTTTGACGGGCCCTCCTTGGCCGAAACCTTCTTCGGCTGCGGCGGGGGAGGCCCGCCGTCGGCGACTAAACTGAGGACCAGAACGAGGGCGACTCCTGTCGGAACGGCCCAGACCCGCCCCCAGTCACTTGAGGGACTCGGCCGGAGACTCTCTTGGCCCGACTTGTTGTGCCGAAGCGTACACATGGCGAAACCGCCTATGCGGTCCTCTCGAATGCCTCTAAGGCGACTTTGGACCGGATGCGCCCGAAAGCGGCCCGGTCGTCCAGACGCAGATATCCCCCTCCCGGCATGCCGACACCAAGACCCGCCCATTTTCCGAAAACGCCAGGCTCAAGATGCCGCCCGCATCACCCTTGAGCGTCGCCCTCTCCGCACCGGTGATCGCGTCCCAGAACTTGATCGCGCCGTCCTCGCCGGCGGTCGCAAAGGTCTTCCCATCCGGGGAGAACGCGGCGGCGCGGACCGCCAGGGCGTGGCCGGCCAGGTCGGCTACAACGCGGCCGCTGGCGAGGTCCCAGACACGGACGATGGTGTTCGATTGAAGCGCGAGTTGGATGCGATGTTGCTCCGCTTTATCCTGCCGCCGGCTGGAGCGGGCCCGCTCCAACTCCTCCAGGTCGCCCGGCGTCAAGCCCTTCCACGCAGCGGCGAAGCGGCCGTCGGGGGAAATGGCCAGTGCGTTGCACGCGGCCGCGTCGGCCCTCCAGACGGAATCGCCATTGACGGTGCAAACGGCGAGCCGGCACGGCGATGGACCGCCGGCTGGCGATTGACCGGCTGATGGCGAGATCGCAACCAAGCGGCTGCCGTCGGGGGTGAAGGCGGCTTCTCCCTCCAGCGCGATTGACAGCTTCTGCTTGAGCTGCCCCGCCGCGACGTCCCAGAGAGTCGCTTGCACCGGGCCGCGTTCCGACTCCCTTGCGCCAATCGCGACGCTCCGCCCGTCGGGTGAAAAGATGATTGCTGAGATGACTCCCCTCGTGTTTAGTGTCTGACGCAGTTGACCGTTGGCCAGGTCGTAGAGGACGACGACGCGATGGACGAAGTCCACGCCCAATCGGCCCCCCTGCTGTCGTATCTCCAACCTCACCATCGCCACGGTCCGCTCGTCGGGCGAGAACGCCACCGGTTCGCCGTGGTCTGGGAGGACCGCGATGTCCTTCAGCGCGTCGGTGCTCCACAGGATCACTTCTCGGACCCTGGCCCCCGATGTAGAAGGACGGGACTGGGGCTCCCAGAGCAGCCTGCCCCGCTGGATCTGCTTCGAGACGTCCGAGGCGACAGCAACAGCAAGGAACCGCCCGTTTCCGGACACAACCAGCGGGCCCACACCAAATGACGCGGCCTCCCGGATGTATACGGACCTAAACATGTCAAAATTCGACCCACTCTCCTGGTGATCTGGGACTCTGATCGTGTATCTTCCGGCCCAGTCGAAATCCTTAGGCAGTTGGTAGACGCCTGTGACGCTCCCTGTCTTGACGTCCCAAACCTTGACCGATCGGTCCTGGCCGACCGACACCATCTTTGTCCCGTCCGAGGAGATGACGATCCGATAGACCATTGAGCCGTGCTTGAGCCTCCTGGCCGGCGTTTCCCTCGGGCCTTGTCCGCCGAGCCCCGCCTGGTCGGCCAGGTAGTGCCACTCGAACCCGCACAGGTCCTCTTCGTCCGCCTTGGGCTCGTGGTTCCGCAGCAATTGCAGGACCCGGGCGTAGTGCCGCGCGTCCCACGCCTGAACGGCCAGGTTCATCTCCGCGGCGTAGAGGTGGCGGCGGACGATCTTCTCCCGCTGGCGCGCCTGTTGGCGCTGCTTCTCGACCTCGGCAAGACTGGCCACCGCCTGTTTCCTGGCTGCCTCGGCCTGGACCGAGGCCTGATCCGACTTGGCGCGTTCCTCCTGCGCGGTCTCCCGCGCCCTTTGGGCGTCGTTGCGCTGCTTCTCCGTCTCGGCCTTCTGTTTCTGCACCTCGACGAGGTTGGCCTCGGCCTCGCGTCGCGCCCCCTCGGCCTCGCGTTGAGCCCTCTCGGCCAGCCCGCGCTGGCGCTCGGCGATTTCCGCGGTCCGCATCGCCTCGGCCCGCTGCTGGTCCGCCTCCCCGAGATTCGCATCGGCCTCGCGGCGGTGCGCCTCGGCCTCCTGCCACAGGCCCGTCACCGCCGCCAGCCCGGACAGGGTCAGCAGCACCACGGCCATCGTCAGGCCAGCGACCAGCGGATTGCGCCGGACCCAACGCGCCGTGCGTTCCAGCATCCCCATGCGCCGCGCCCGGATCGGCTCATCGTCCAGCCACCGGCGCAGGTCCTCGGCCAGTTCCTTACAGGTCGCATAACGCTCTGCCGGGCGCTTGCCAATCGCCCGCAGGCAGATCGTCTCCAGGTCCCTGGGGACGGCCGGGTTCTTCCGGCGGGGCGGGCGCGGCGCGACGCGCACCGTGTTGTAGAGAAGGACCGCGGTCGGCCCGCTGAAGGGCGTCTCGCCGCAGAGCAGCTCGTACAGCACGACGCCCAGGCTATACTGGTCGCTCGCCGGCCCGACCTCCCCTGCCTCTGCCTCGACCTGCTCGGGAGCCATATAGGCCGGCGTGCCCATCACCGCGCCGTCGTGCGTCAGTTTCTCATTCGCGCCGGCCAGGCGGGCCAGGCCGAAGTCCATTAAGAGGGGTTGCCCCTTCTCGTCGATCATGATGTTGGCCGGCTTGACGTCGCGGTGGACCACCCCGCTCCGGTGCGCGTAGTCCAGTGCTTCGGCCAGGTCGCGGACGATCTGGGCCGACTGCCGAAACCCGAGCCGTTCTTCCTCAACCACCCGTTGCAGGGTTCGCCCCTCGACCAGCGCCGAAGCGATGTAGTAGCGGTCGCCGTCGCTGCCGGCCTCGAAGATGGGCACGATGTTGGGGTGCCGCAGATGGGCCGCCGCCTTCGGCTCGCGGAGAAAGCGCGCCCTGGCTTCCCGGCTCTCCAGCGCGGCCGCGCAAGGCACCTTCAAGGCCACCTCCCGGTCGAGCACCGGGTCGAAGGCACGATACACGGACCCGAACGCCCCGGCCCCTAATCGGGAGCGGAGCTCAAACCGGCCCAGCCGACCGGGCGCGGGCGGCCTTTCTGCTAGGTCAGATCGGGTCTC
>CAYGZI010000028.1:0-6889 GCA_964354245.1 uncultured Planctomycetaceae bacterium | reverse complement strand
AGCGCCTCAGCGATCATCACGGTGTCGCTGGCGCGCTGGCCGATCACAAATGTGTGGCCGCACCGTTTGCAGGCCGCGGTGTGTCCCGCACGGATGTCCCGGACGGTGTACTTCTGGCCGCAACTTGGGTTGGGACAGATGACGATCATGATCGGACCAGAGACCGCGCTGGCAGCGGATCGATCTACAGCAAGTCCGTGGCAGGGCCCGCAGGCCGGCGGCAGACGATTATAGTGTCGCGTCCCGCACCAGTGCAATATGGCACCCCCCGAAATCAGGAAGAGAGATCCGGGCAGCTTCCGCCGCGGGCCCTCTGGCCCCACGCCTAACTGCCGGCGGCCCCGTCGAGCCTTTCAGCCTCACACGCGGCCGGTGTGTACTCCCTCAAGAACTGCCTCAAGTCTCCCGCCCAACACTCGTCGCGGGCCTCGGCCCACTGGAGAAGCTGCGGGGCGTAGGGCCGCACGTCTTCCCTCGCAACCTGGAGAAAGTACAGCGACCCGTTGGTACGCCGACGTGCGTCACGTTCTGGTCCGGCGACGACACGATTGACCAACGGCATCCCGCCAACGAACCGAAACAAGACCCGCGGCAAAACCCTCAACCCCTCACCCCGTCACGCGTCACCCCGCCACCCGCCGCCCCCTCAGTTGTCCGGCCAGGCCGGAGGCGGCGGATCGTCGAAGGGTGAGGGTGAGATCGCCGGCAGCGGCCGGACGCGATCCGTTCCCGCCCGCTCCTTCCACTGGCGGGATCCGTCGCCGGTGCCGCTGGCCGGGGGCGGCGGGGCTGGCTGAGGAGGCGTGCTGCCAGGCAGGGGCGCCGCTTGCGGCGCACTGGCGTTGGCCGCTTTGTCGGGGGCGGTGTGAGCGGCAGGAACGACCCCCGGCGAAGTCCCTCCAGGCGGCACAGGCCCGACGGGCGCACCGCCGGCTTGCTCCTTCGAGGAAGAAGCCCCGTCTTTGGCCACGGCCGCCGGTTTGGCGTCCGGCTGGGCCTCCTCCTTCGGCTCCACGAAAAAGGCAGGGTCGTTGACCGCCACGCGGGGGCCGCCGTCGGTCTTGTTGCCCGGGTCGATCAGCGGGATGTTCAGCCGGTCCCCGGCGAACTTCGTCCCTTGGTAGATGGTCCCTCGCTGGAACGGCCCCGCCCCTAAGACCCAGACCGCTTTGGCACGGCTCTCCTCGGGGGTAACGCCCGATTGCCACACGGGACGCCCGGTCTGCCGATTGTACAGGAACATCGCGACCTTCGTGACCGCCCGCTGGTCCGTCTTCTTGACGAACGGAATCTCCGGGATTTGCGTGGGGAGCCCGGGCGTGGGCACGATGGTCGGGATGGTGGTGGCCGGGACGCCGAAGAGGACGTCGTGGCGGTCCGTGCCCAGGACGCCGGCCCGGACCTCCAGGACGTAATCCGCCTGATCTTTTGGGTCCTTCAACACGCCGCCGCTGGCGAGGATCTGCTGGCGCAAGGTGCTGACCAGATAGGCGGAGTCGGTCATGCCCTTGATCGGGGCGTCGTCCACGAAGACCTTCTTGCCGGCCAGGGCGCGGAAATCGACGCGGCTGACCGCGCGGTCCATGGAGTCCGAGATCAGCAACTGCTCGGTGGCGGTCCGCGACGTATCCGTCCACTTGGTGGTGCCGCAACCGGCGCACCATACGCACCAAATCAGCGCTGTCCACCACCAGAATCGCACGCCAAGACCTCGATGTGACGGAAGTAGATCGGCCCCGGAGCCCGAGTCGGCTCTCGCAAAGTGGGGCGGGATTATAGCGGAATCGTGGTCGGACCAAAACCTCGTTTTTCCGCACGCCCGGCCGCCGGAATGCGTACATAAGTCTATTGCTACAAAGCAATTACGTGTGTACTCCCTCCGGCAGACGATCCAGAGATCCGGAACGGGCCTGGGACGATTCGCCTCCTCCAGGCGGTAGGCGCGGCACTCTGTGGCCAACGAGGCGACTTCCGAAGTCTGCGAGTCTTCAGAAGTCTGGGCAACCTGCCTGGGAGGGCGAGGCCGATATCCTCCGCCCCGCCCTCGGTCCCGCGCTGCCGCCCTTCCCGAGACATTGCGGCAGGCCGTGCCACATTCTATAGTGCCCGCAGTTGGCCTTTGGCCACTTGGACCACCCCGCTGGAACACAGGCGGCGAGGAACCCTATGGACGATCGCGACTCAGTGCAACAGCACGACCTCGACCGGGGCCTTCGATCCGTGCGGCGGCGGCTCCGGCAGTTGACCGTGGCGGTGGTGCTGATGACGCTGGCGTTGTTTCTCACGTGCGCGGCGGTCTTCGGCTCCTTGGTCAATTATTTCAACGGCGATGCCGCGCTTTTCGGCGGTGTCGGGATCGGAGCGGCCGTCTTGGGTTTCCTCGTCGGCTGGTTCGCCCGCGGTCGGCGGTAGCCTTGGCGCCTCGACGTTGTGTGCGGATTCCCGAAAGTCAAAGGCAAGGCAGGGACGTCCTCGACATGCGCACGGTTTGCATCGCGTTGTCCCTGACGGCCGTGGTGCGGCTGGCGAGAAGGCCCTGAAGGCGTTCCTCTCCGACTGCGGCAAACTGATGCGTCCGGACGCCGCAGGGGCCAGGAAGAAGGCGATATCGGCGTCCCCGTGATCCGCCCGGCGCTGCTTCTTCCGCCAAAAAAAACGGTGCGCGCGAGGCGCACCGTTTTAGCACGAAACCGCTGGACCAGGGAACCGGGCCGGCGCCGTCAGAACGTCACGAGCAGGTCGATCGCGGCGGTGAGCTGATCGCGCTGGGTATGGTTGTCGAAGGGAAGCTGGCCGAACGGATTCGCCGGTCCGGCGTACCAGTCCCATCGCAGCTCCGGACGCAACACGACGTTCCCGTTGGGCCGGTAGTTCAGGCCGACGCTCAGGTCGTGGAAGCTGCCGGTCATCCCGGGGAGTCCGTCCCAGCCGCGGTCCGTCAGGAGCACGTTGCCGATGCCGGCGATCCGCGAGCCGTCCTGGTCGCGGACCCATTCGTATCGCAGGGCGGCCGACCATTTCGGGTTCAGCTTCCAGATGAGCATTTGCTCGGTGCCGTACCAGTCGGCGTCGTCGCCCGGCTGGACGACGGAGCCGCCCTTTTCGCGGCCCACGACGTACTCCGAGCCGTAGGTGAGTCTGTCGTTAAGCTGATAGGTGTAGACGAGGTACATGCTCGTGCGGTCGTGGACCCCCGTAAAGCCGATCTGCTTTCCCGCGTCCACCATCAACGACAAGGTCGCCCGCTTGTTGTCGCTGGCCCACCGGATGCCCCCGAGGAAGTTGGTGGTGTCGCTGGGGTCCTCGAACATCTGCCAGCCGTTGTTGAGGCCGGCGACCGCCGTCAAATGATCGTTGACCTTGTAGTCGGCCTGGACCCCGGTGACCAGCAGCGGATCGAAGTAGCCGCCGATGAGGTAGGTGTGCGAGTAGAAGAAGTTGGCGACCGGGGGGACGACCTCGTACGCGGTGAAGGTGGCGAAGTGTCCCATCTTGACCGTGAGATCGTTGTAGGCCACCTCGGCGTAGAACTGCGGAAGGATCAGGCCGTAGAAGTTGTTGTTCCCGTTGATGCGGTCTTCCAGCCCGAAGCTCTGCCCGAAGCGCCAATCCTCGCCGTAGACCAAGTCTACCCGGCCCCCGAAGTCCCAGCCGCAGCCGTCGGTCTTCGTCGGGCGGTTGAAGTAGAGCCAGGCCTGGTTGAGCATGTATTCGCGGTCGCGGTCGTTGGTGAACATGGGCCCGTTGAACCGGTCGTCCGGGTGCCGGGAGTTGACGGTGATGCCCTGTTGGATCCAGCCGCCCACGTCGATTCCCCTGCGTTGGAAGAGGCACGGTTGCGGGAGCTTCCAGGGTCCGCCGCCGCCCTCGGCGTCGGCAACGCCGGGCTCGGCAGAGGGCGAGGGTTCGGCAACCGCTTGTTCGCCGCCCGGCGTAGGAACCGGGGCAGCCCCGGTCTGGTCCGCCGAAGTCGAGTAGTCGTCGTCAAACGCGGTCCTGCGAAGCGATTCCGGCTGGAGCAGTTGCGCCTGCACCCGCGTCTGGGCGTCCGCCACACCCGCCCAAAACACCGCCAGAAACGCGGTTCCGAAAAGGCATCTTGCTAGTTTCATCTCTTGACTCCGTTCGTTGAAAGCCACTGGCTGGCAGCACAACCGGTCGCACCCGCGACGCCGCGACCCGGAGGAACTGCGGGCCCGCTACGATCCGTCGGTCCCCAGCCACCTCGGGGATTCAAGGGTCTGTCCCGTAAGTGGTATCGGAATACGGTTTAGTCCAGTTGATCGGACGATGCGGCAAATGCGGAGAAGGGGTTGCCTGGGCGAGGGGACGTGTAGGGTTCTGCGGGTTGCGTAAAGTCTGCGGGCCACGGTTGGGCCGCGATTGGGAGGGGCCAGGGAGTCTGCGGGGACCTTGCCGAATGCGGCCCCTTTTCGGACTTTGCCGGCAACAGCGGTTGGGCAGGATCGTCTCTGGCAGGTCCGTCTGCCACGAGTTCATCGGCCTGGTCACACCGGAACGGTGGGTACGATCACCGCGCCGCGGGGGTAAGTGGAACCGGCGGCCGGGCAGGGGGGTGAACTGCCAAGGGAAATCGGTTAGATTGGGACAACCTTTCCGACCCCCTGCAATGCAGCACCCCCTTGGAGGACCTGCCATGAAGTGTACCACCCTTCTGATCCTGGCCCTCGGACTGGCGGCTCTCCTGACGCCCCTGGCCCGTGCAGCCGGGCCAGCCGCGGACCTTTACGTCGCCCCGGACGGCAACGACCGCTGGACCGGGCGCCTGGATCGTCCTGCCGCCGACGGGACGGATGGCCCGCTGGCCACCGTGAGCCGGGCCCAACAACTCGTACGGGAACTGAAGGCCAAGGAGCCTGCGCGCCAGAAGCCCATCGTCGTGGCCCTACGCGGCGGGACCTACTTCCTCCAGCAGCCGATCCGCTTCGAGCCCGCCGATTCGGGCACTCCTTCCGCGCCGGTCGTCTACCAGGCATATCGCGACGAGCGGCCGATCCTGAGCGGGGGCGTCCGCATCACCGGCTGGAAGCCGACTCCCGAGGGCCGCTGGCAGGTCGTGCTGGAGGACGTCAAGGCCGGCAAGTGGTCGTTTGCCCAACTATTCGTCAACGACCAGCGCCGGTTCCGCCCGCGGCTCCCCAAGCAGGGCTACTACGCGATCGCCCAGCACGTCACTCCGTCGCCCAAGACCGGCGGCAAGGGGGCCGACCGATTCGGCTTCTCCGGCGACCAGTTGCGGACCGATTGGGCCAACCTCGGCGACGTGGAGGTCAATGCCTTCCACCAATGGGCCACTTCGCGCATGAGGATCCAGGGCATCGACACGGAGAAGCGGATCGTCACCGTCACCGGGCAAACCCAGACGGCCGAGGGATGGGGTTCGTTCGCCAAGGGGAATCGGTTCTTCGTCGAGAACGTGCGCGAGGCCCTCGGCGAGCCCGGCCAATGGTACTTGGACCGCCCAACCGGCCAGTTGACCTACATCCCTCGTGCCGGCGAGCGGCCCGATGCGGCAGTCGCGATCGCTCCGCGACTGGAGCAGCTCGTCGTCTTCCACGGCGACGTGAAGGCGAAGAGTTGGGTCCACGACGTCCAGTTGCGCGGGCTGACGCTGGCCCACAGCAATTGGGTCTTGCCGCAGGACGGTCAATCGTTTCCGCAGGCGGAGATCGGCCTGAATAGCGCGGTGGCGGCGATCGGGGCCCGGCGCATCGTGCTGGACGGCTGCGCGGTCCGCCACACGGGCGGATACGCCATGGCCTTCGGCGTAGGCTGCCGCGAGAGCCGCGTCGAGAGCTGCGAGATGGTGGACCTCGGCGGCGGCGGGATCAAGATCGGCCACGCCGGGTCCGGGCTGTGGGAAGACTCGGGCCGAGTGCCCACCGATCCCGAGGAGATCGTCTCCCGCCACGTGGTCCGCAACTGCCGCATGGCTTACGGCGGCCGGCTCCATCCGGCGGCCGTCGGAGTGTGGATCGGCCACTCCCCGAACAATACGATCGAGCACAACGACATCTTCGACTTCTACTACACGGCGGTTTCGGTCGGATGGATTTGGGGTTATGCCCCCAGCCTGGCCGCGAACAACGACATCGGGTTCAACCACATGCACACGATCGGCCAGGGCGTGCTCTCCGACATGGCAGGCGTGTACACGCTGGGCACCTCGCCCGGCACGCGCGTCCACGACAACCACATCCACGACGTGCAGTCCTTCGACTACGGCGGCTGGGGCCTTTACACCGACGAGGGCTCGACCGGCATCGTCATGGAGAACAACCTCGTCTACCGCACGCGCACCGGCGGCTTCCACCAGCACTACGGCAAGGAGAACCGCATCCAGAACAACATCTTCGCCTTCTCCACGCTGCACCAGCTCCAGCGGTCGCGGGTCGAGCCGCACCTCTCCTTCTGGTTCGAGCGGAACATCGTCTGCTGGACCAAGGGGCCGCTCCTGGCGAGCAACTGGAACGACGACAACTTCAAGCTCGACTACAACGTCTACTGGAACGCGGCCGGCAAGCCCGTGACCTTTGCCGGCGGCCTGGGCCTGGACCAGTGGCAGACCAAGCGCAAGCAGGACCTGCACTCGGTGGTGGCCGATCCACAGTTTGTGGCCCCGGACAAAGACGACTTCCGCCTGAAGCCCGACTCGCCGGCCCTGAAGCTCGGCTTTAAGCCGTTCGACTACACCAGGGCCGGGCGTCAGACCCCGCCGGTGCTGACCAAAGACCTGCCGCCGGTGCCGCGGGGGTTCGAGTCGCCGGTGCGGACGGAGTAGTAGGGTTCGGGGTTCAGGGTTCGGGGTTCAGGATTCGGTGGCCGTTCACGGGGCCTCCCGAAACTGCTGTTGGTCAATTGGGATGAA